>JAGQWR010000170.1:10770-13872 GCA_020437105.1 Saprospiraceae bacterium | reverse complement strand
CAAACCACTTGCGCTTGGGTATAAATTGGACAAGTCTATTAGAGCCATTGAAACAGGTAGATGGTAAGCATTCCCCAATAAGTACCCGTAACCATACTGAGTATGGCCAACAAAATAGCATGAGACATCCATTCCTCATTATAAGCCTTTGTTACCGCCGGAGCCGTTGAAATACCACCAACATTAGCCATGCTGGCAATCGGAACCCAGGCCATGTTTAAGCGCAATACATAGGCGGCTCCCATCATAATCACATAGTGAGAAATGAGCCAGATAATTGAAAAAACAAGTACAGGGATTGGAAGGGAAAAATTTGCAAAATTGAGCTTCAGTCCCAATATAGCCATGATAAGTATGATCAGATATCCACCTCCTTTAATCATAAAGGCGTGATTCCACCAATTGACAAAGTTTCCTAAAAAAAGACCAAGCAGCGATAATAAAACGATTTTAAATAAAAAGGAATCCACAAGGAAATAGGTAATCCCCACCGCCAAAAGACATATTCCTACTGTAAGGATGATATGCCGTCTTTCCTTTCCATCCACTTTTACTTCATTCGGAATAAAATCGATCACTTTATCAGAAATTCCAAAAAACCGATTGACGGCCTCGCTCCGTTTAATTTTTTGAAACATCAGGATAGTCCAGATGTTGACCAAAACATTATCCATCACCAAAATGACCAGAAACAGGGCTTCCGAACAACCTGACAACTCTTTAAGGATCAGCTGACTGGTACTACCTCCTATCCAACTACCGACCATCGTAACCAATCCTTTCCAATATTCGGCATCAATAATATAAGCCTCAAAGCTTTTCGAAAACAAGTTTAACACGCCCAGCAAAATAAAGGGCATCAGAGCTACAGCGGCCGAACCACTGAAGAATACCAGAATAGGCCGAATACCAACAGATCGCAATTGTTTAAAAGAGAGGGCACTCATCACAAAAATGATCGCCAAAGGCATGATAAAATTCTTGCTTAGTCCGTGTAAGGCAACAGCTGAAAGGTCTAAATCAAATACATGGGTAATAAGGGCAGGAATGATATAGGCAAACAGGATGGCTGGAACCCAGGAGAGTATTTTAAGTAAAATTGGATGCCTGACCCGTTCCAGGAAAAGCACACAAAACAGGGTAAAACCAACCAACAGTACACTGATCCAGTCCATTGGGCTGTTTATTATCCGGTTATTCGATGATATCCTCCAATCGTTCCCACATATTTTCAAAGGTAGCGTAGCCTTGGGCAATTATATAAAGTTGTTTTTCCTTACGCACCAAAATAGTTGGATACCCGCTAACACCCCATTGTCGATTTAACTGAAATTCAGCCTGTGTAGCTGCTTTCGTCTCCTGACTTTCAAAAAGGACAGCAAATGCCTCATAATCCAAACCTAAGGCCAGACAAATTGGCTCGTAAAAGCAGGCTTCTTTCGGATCCTGATTTTGGACATAGAAATAGTGTTGTGCCAATTCAAAAAAGCGACTCTCTACAACCGGATTTAATTGTCGCGCGGCTACCACCGCCCGACAGGCCGGTTCCGTATCGTAATTAAAGTAAGCCTGATCAAATAAGCTAAATCCGAAAGGTTGTCCGGAAAGCTCCCCAACTTCTTTCCAGTGATGACGCAGAAAATCTTTAAATTGTCCATTCCAGGGATCACCACCACCCGGCCGCAGTCCGCCAAGTACAAGCCGGTAAGGAATGCCTGCCTGCTCTGCTTTCTGCTTTAGTTGATTTAGTTGGGGCGAGATTCCCCAACACCAGGAACACATAGGATCACCAACATAAATGAGTTCTATACCCTCCTGGATCTCGATTTTCGGAGCAGAAGGCTCCATTGGTTCAATTTTACAAAGGCCGGTTGTGGGGTCGCAATAAAAAGGAGTTTGAGCTGACATAGGTAGCTGAAGGCTTGAGAGACTGATCAGAAAACAGAAAAATAAAAGCAGTTTACGCATAATTGACAAAAGGCTAAACCAAAAACATAGTTTTGAAGTTGTTTGAGAATGCCTGCTGAGGTTCGGGGAATTGAACTTTCATTACAATTGAGGCTTTTTTTGAGCCGCATAGCAGCGCTACGTGGCGATAAAAAAACAAAAAGTGGAGTGAAAAGGCTTTTCCGGAAACCAGTGAGGTATTTTTAAACAACTTCTTTGCATAAAATTAGAAAATCAAAGTCATTAAAAGGATCGATATCGATTTTCTATTTATTCAGTAGTTTTCCGAAAAATATGCGCGATGTTAAATAGACGCTTTCTCCCTGTGAAATTTCCGAAAGGCACCTACAGTGAACTCGATTCTGACCTGATACTCAAAACCTTACAAAATATCCAACATCGAATTTCAGAACAATTCCCCGGTTCGGGTCTGGGCAGAGTCGCTACAGAATTACAGGAAGTCGGACAGGCAATTGTGCGCCTCACAAATCACCTGGCACAGCCGATTTGGGCATTGCGTTTTCTAACAGGTATCGGAATTATCGGTCTCATTGCGGTAGCAGTATGGGTGTTTTTCATGGCTGTCACGATGGCCCCTTCCGGTCAGGCAGGCCTTATGGAAACGCTACAAGGCATTGAAAGTGTCACAAACGAACTCATTTTCCTAACCATTGGAATCATCTTTTTTGCTACTCTTGAAAATCGCTTAAAGCGAAGGGCTGCATTGGATTCATTACACCGACTCCGCAGTTTTGCGCACATAGTCGATATGCACCAACTGACCAAAGACCCACATGATTTACTTGGGTTAGACAATGATTCAGATCCTCGTTTCACCACTCCGGAAAAACTGGGTCGTTATTTCGATTTCTGTACAGATCTGTTGGCAATTAATTCCAAGTTAGCAGCCCTGCATATCCAGTATTTTCAGGATAATCAAGTGCTAAATAGTGTGAGTGAAGTGGAGATGTTATCACATGAATTATCCAGAAAAATCTGGCAAAAAATCATGATTTTGGATGTGATGATAAAGGACAATGCCGCTGTTAAAGTCAAACAAGTTGTAGTGGATTAAGGCTCAAACTACCTCGTGGAATGTTCCGCTGCGCGTCACGTGGAGTGCTTGCCTCCGGCTGCGCGTGGAGCATCAGCTGC
>JAGQWR010000170.1:0-10695 GCA_020437105.1 Saprospiraceae bacterium | reverse complement strand
GCTGCGCTGATTGTGGAGAACCCTCTGTGGCTCTGCGAGAAAAACCAAACTCAAACTCAAACTCAAAGCCACACTCAAACTATCTCGGGGAGCCTCCGCTGCGCGTCGTGGGGAGTGCGCGCCTGCGGCTTGCGGGGGAGAATCAGCTGCGCTGATCGTGGAGAAGCCTCTGCGGCTCCGCGCGAAAACCCAAACTCACACCGAACCTCAAACTCAAACTACCTCAACCCAAAAGCCTAATAGATCCAAACAAATCTATAAAGATTGATCTCCTACGGAGATGGGTTTCCATAATGTTGATGCGGACTCCATTTTTACCGCTCTAAGTGAAATAATTACGCTATGCCGGCAGCGAAATACTTAATGAGAAGGCTCTGGGCTCAGCTTTTTCTATATTTTCTTAACGCTCACCAGTCAACTCAGCGCGGAAGCAAGGAGCTTATGCCAAAAAGTAGCTATTCCATTATGGCGTTAAATTTCCGGCATTTGGGGATGAGGTTATGTTCGCTTCGCGAAGGTTTAAACCGTTTAAACCGTGAGGGCTCGGTTCGCAAAAAAAAAGTACAAGACTGTAGCGGCCACGGTAGAACCCAGTCTCAACCATAAACCCTAAACTTTAAACTATAATCTAAAACATTGCCTCTGGCGGCTTCTTTGCCTTGATGCAAATAAGGGTAAATCATCCCGATAGCTATCGGGAGTACCTGCTTCTTCACGCTGCGCTGCCCTGAAAATGCCAAAAAATGTATTGGATCAATATTCCAATATGGCTTTACATTCCGGCATTTGAGGAAGAGGCGATCCGCAGGAAAAAAGGACGAGACTGTAGCGGCAGCGGCAGCATCACAACCCATATACCCGGCGCAGCCTCAACTGTAACCTATAACCTATAATCTCTAATCTGAACCATTATTTTCGGGTGCCGCCCCGATGGGGCTCCGATTTTGTTTCGGCTTTTTTCTACTAAGATTTATCTCCTACGGAGATGGGTTTGCCATAATGTTGGTTCTAGCTCCACTTTTGACGCCAAAAGTGGAAAAAAGGTTACTGCTTTCAAACACTTCATTCTTACCTGCCAATTAAATGCGCATAATCTTCCGGAGTATCTATATCAACTAAAAGATCAGAACCGAGGAAGGGAATAATATGTTTGTGCTGCGCTTTTAATAATTGTTTTGCGCCCTGATCGCCTTTTAAATTTAATAGCTCCCCAAAAAAGGCAGGAGGAAAAAACACGGGAACCCCGTATCCATTCCCATATTTAGAGGCAATTATTTTTCCGGGATTTTCATGAAAAAGAGTCTGTATCTTTTGAATATGCTCTGCCTGGATTAAAACCTGATCTCCTAAAAGGATCAGGATTCCACCTGAATCAGGATGTTCTTTTAAAGCACCTTGCACACCGGCTCGAATACTTGCCCCCAGGCCTTGTTGCCATTCGGGATTAAATATAATTTGAACATCAGAGGTTTGAATTGTTGGCCCGATCAAATCTACATGCGCACCCAGAACACAATAAACCGGACCAATTTGGGATGCCTGCGCCTGGGTGATCACACTTCCCAACAGACTGTTTTCGCCGAAAGGCAAAAGTTGCTTTACACTCCCCATCCGTGTAGCAGCCCCGGCTGCCAGGATCAATATTGCTATCTCCGGTTCTTTATCTGGACGAGACACCTATTGTCTGTTTTTGTAGTGAATCGAATTCCTTTTTCCGAGTAATACTTAAAATTTCAGAAAGTATGGAAAGGGCAATTTCCGCAGGGGTTACTGCTCCAATATTTAAACCGGCCGGACTATGAATTTGCTCGATAAACGCCAGACTTGTTTCCGGATTTAATTCGAGTAATTGTGCATGCAGTTGATCTCGTCGGGCGATTGACCCAATTATTCCGAGATATGCGGGTCGCGAATCTTTTAACTTTATCAGATATTTCAGGTCGAGCGAAAAATTGTGCGACATTAAAACCACAGCTGTTTCCTGATCAATAGCATTAAATTCCATCATATCCGGACTGGTGGGTATCACTTTTGTAGCGCCCGGAAAATCCGACAGTTGCCGCGGTTCCCTCCAGGAAGTAAGTATTTCAACTTCCCAACCCAATAAATGAGCCATGCTACATAATTTCACGGAGTCATGCTCTCCGCCCAAAATAATCAATTTAAACAGCGGCTGAAAATCCTGCGAAAACAGCTCCAGTCCTCGTAAATCTTGTTCAATTCTATTTGTAGAAAAAGAAAAACTGGATCCATTTCCAAAGTAAATAAGTGACCCAAATGCCCCAACCGAATCTGATTCTTTTCGATACCAACAGTGCACCTCAAAAGGCCGACGTAAAGTAATATTTTGGAAAAATTGTTCCTGAAGGTCCGTTGAAACTTTAAAGGGCTCTAACAAGATATACAACACCCCTTCACATCCCAGCCTGTAACGGCCATCGTAGGTCATTACAAGAGCCTCCCCTGAATCAAAAACACGTTGAGCACGTCGGAGTACCTCTTTTTCCACACAGCCACCACTTA
This sequence comes from Saprospiraceae bacterium, assembly GCA_020437105.1. Classification (GTDB taxonomy): domain Bacteria; phylum Bacteroidota; class Bacteroidia; order Chitinophagales; family Saprospiraceae; genus JAAEZH01. The sequence goes on along the minus strand of JAGQWR010000170.1, from coordinate 8,172 downwards.
CTGCTCCGGTCATATTCCCATCCTCATCCATCAACATTCGCACGCCCGGCTTCCGGTAAGATGAACCATCGAGGTCTACCACCGTAGCCAATACCTGCCGCTTGCCATTTTGTTGGTTGGCAATAGCTTGTACTATGATTTGGATCAATTCGTGCGTCATTTGGGGGCCGATGGCCAGTGGGTTAGTTGGTTAGTTGGTTAGTGGATTAGTTAAATAGTTTATTAGTGAGTTGGTTTTTATTGTAGTACTTCCATTTCTTTGAAGTAGGGCTGTTTGTAGAAACGTTTGCCTGTTGCCTGGAACAAAGCATTCGCGACAGCGCCACCCGCCGGAGGTAAGGTCGGTTCTCCCAGCCCGGTTGGAGCAATATCATTTTCCACAAAATACACCTCCACCTCCGGTGCTTCCGGCATGCGGATCATGCGATAAGAATTAAAATTGGTAGAAGAAGGCATGCCTTTATCAAATGTCAATTCGCCAAAGAGCGCATGCCCGATGCCATCAATAATACCACCTTCTGCCTGATTTTTTGCGGCAATCGGATTAACCACAATACCACAATCAATAGCACAATAAACCTTTTTCACGACAGCTACTCCCTTCTCCATAGTGAGTTCGGCAATTTCTGCTACATGCGTATTATGAGAATAATAAGCACTAAATCCCTGATACACCCCTTCGGGCGCTTTTCCCCATCCGGCCTTATCAGCCACGAGTCTGATCGCATCCTGCATACGAGCAGGTGAGTACTGAATTCGTTCATCACTTTCGGCTATGGGTTTTGCCTGTTCGAGCAGATCCAGTCTTTGTTGCACCACATCAACACCCATCGTGGTGGCCAGTTCATCAAAGAAACTATTCTCTGCCGATCCCAGGAAATTGGTGTACGGAGCGCGCCAGGCACCCGTGGTAATATTACTTTCCAACACATGGGCATCTACCTGAAAATTCTCAAAAGCCCCTGCCGGAAAAAAGTTGGGAATCAAACCGTACATGTGGCTATTGATCGCAACCTCAGTGAGTTTGTAACCTGTTATTTTGCCTTCCTTAATGGAAGCCTGAATTTTATATTTTGATGCCGGACGATAAATCCCGGCGTTCATATCGTCTTCGCGACTAAATACCAGTTGGATGGGGCTATTTGACAGCTTAGAAATTTCGGCTGCCTCCAGGGCGAAGTCGCCATATAAACGCCGACCAAATCCTCCTCCCATTCGAGACATCCCAACTTTGACCTGGCTTTCCTCCCGCCCTAACAATTCAGCTACTCGTTTGCGGGTACCGGCAGGTGTTTGTATTGGTCCGAATAATTCTACTTCATCAGCCCGCACATCCGCAAAGAAATTCATGGGCTCCATGCAATTATGTGGTAAGAAGGGTGCTTCGTAAATACGCTCAAGTACCTGATCTGCTTCCGCGAATGCCTTTTCTACATCCCCATCTTTTCGCAAGGGTTCAGCTGCTTTTGTGTTCAATAACTCCAGCATCTTAGCATCGTGGTCGGCCGTACTTTCGGCCGGACTATCCTGCGTCCACTCTGCTACCAATGCTTTTTTGCCTTTCATGGCAGCCCAGGTAGAATTGGCGAGTACAGCAATTTTATCCCCAAATTGAAGAACATCCGATACGCCGCTAACTGCTCGCGCGGCGCTATCATCAAAACGTACCAGTTTCTGACCAAAGGCAGGCGGACGCAGCGCAACAGCATATTTCATGCCTTCCCGCCTGGTATCGATGCCAAACAAAGGCTGGCCTGTAAGAATACCCTGCATATCAACATTGCCCCGATCAGAACCAATGATCTTAAAATCTGCTGTTTCTTTTAAGGCGACTTCCGTCGGAATGTCCATCGTAGCGGCCTCTGCTGCGATTTCACCATACCCAATTTTCTCGCCGTTTGGTCCCATGACCATGCCTTCGGAGGTCGAACAATCTGCCGGATTTATTTCCCACCGTTTGGCGGCGGCATTGATAAGCATTTGCCTTGCCGTGGCACCGGCCTTCCGGAGTCCTTCCCAGCCTTGGCGAATAGATTGGCTGCCGCCCGCCACCTGGCGGGAAAATTCTTCTGTATTCAGGGGAGCCTGTTCGACAATCACTTTTTTCCAATCGACATCCAATTCTTCGGCAACGATCATCGGCATAGACGTTTTTACGTTTTGTCCGATTTCCGGATTAGGAGACATGATGGTTACCACGCCATTTTCGCCTATTTTCAAAAAAGCATTAATGTTAAACCATTCGGAAGGCATCGTGAGGGCTTCATCCAACACCTTATCCGGCGTACAGGAAGCCAACCAGCTAAATCCGAGTAGCATGCCGCCTCCGGCAATGGCAGTGGTTTTAAAAAAGGAGCGGCGATTTATATGTGTTTTAACTATTGTCATGACAGGTATCAATAAAGATGAAAAAAGGATGATTACTTGCTGGCCGCTGTTTTTACAGCTGCTTTAATCCGCACGTAGGTACCACAGCGGCAAATATTGCCCCGCATCGCGGCTTCGATCTCTTCGTCGGTCGGATTTGGATTTTCTTTAAGCAAAGCAGCAGCACTCATCATTTGCCCCGCCTGGCAGTACCCACATTGCGGCACATCATGGGCTTTCCAAGCCTCCTGAACAGGATGATTGCCCTTTTCAGACAAGCCTTCGATGGTCGTAATTTTTGCATCACCAACAGCGGCAATTGGCAAACTACACGAGCGTACGGCTACATCATCCACATGGACAGTACAGGCACCGCATTGGGCGATACCACAGCCGTATTTGGTTCCAACTAATTGAAAATGGTCACGCAGGACCCAGAGGATCGGCGTATCTGCATCGGCATCAACCGTCATTTGCTGACCATTGATCTGAAGTGTATAAGAAGGCATAGTGAGTGGGTTTTTGATAAACGGGCGAATCTGCCGGCTTGAAAATAATGATATCCGCGGGTATTCTCCATTAATAAATGGATAAAACCGGTTTTTGGTTCTGAAAGTTGCAAAAACAGCAGAACCTGGATAGGATAAAAACAGCCTTTATCCGGAAGAATCCGGGCCCCGTCTAATATATTGGTCAGAAGATTTAGAACCGCGTTTATTTGTGTTGTTCATATCATTTCCTATTAAAACAACCTTTTAAAAAATCTACCGTGACCATTCTTATAGCGGGCGCCACGGGTGCCACAGGCAAACACGTAGTCAGACAATTATTAGAGCAGGGACACCAGGTAAAGGCGATCGTTCGCTCTCCTGAAAAATTACCTGCCGACATTCGGAATCATAAAGACTTACAAATCATCCAGGCGGGTATTTTGGATATAAGTATGGCGGAGTTGGCCAAACAGCTGAACGGTTGCGATGCGGTGGTTTCCTGCTTGGGCCACAATCTGACGTTCAAGGGCATTTATGGAAAACCACGGAGACTGGTTACTGATGCTACGCGTCGATTGTGTGAAGCTATTCAGGTAAACGAGACAAAAAAACCGGTCAAATTCGTTTTGATGAATACAACGGGTAATCGAAACCGCGATTTAGACGAACCTATATCTTTTGCGCAGCGCATGGTGATAGCTTTATTGCGGCTGGTTCTCCCTCCGCATCCGGACAATGAGCAGGCAGCAGAATATCTGCGCACACAAATTGGCCAGAAACACAAACTGATCGAATGGACTGCTGTGCGGCCGGATGGCCTTATAGATGAGACCGAAGTGAGTTCTTACGAAACCCACCCCTCTCCCACCCGCAGCGCCATCTTTGATGCGGGAAAGGTAAGCCGAATCAATGTCGCACATTTTATGGCTACCTTAATTACCGACACAAGTACCTGGGAGAAATGGAAGGGTCGTATGCCTGTAATTTATAGTACAGAAAATTAAGCATCGACCGACTCTTCCGGGTTTTGTTCAGGTTGAAATTAGAAATTTGTTCTAATTCAATTATATTAAATTAGATTTGGGTACTCAAATCTAAGCGCTTGATCCAAAAGCCGAAAACCCTGGCAAAATGAGGAAATCTCAAGTAAAAGCCATGCTCTTCGGATTGTTAAATGCAATCCTCATGTTGGCACTTTGCCTCTACTGGCTGAGTTTGCCACGCACTTTTGGGGATGAAGCTTTTTTTATACAGTGGACTAGTCTGGTAAAAAAATCCTTATTTGGATTTGATGAAAAACCAGATCCAAACTCCGTCTTTTATGTGGATATATCCGGCAGTAAAACGCTGATAGAGAAAGAAGATCCGTTTTATCAGGAAAAAACGGGATACCAATTTCAGTCCATTACAAATCGGGAAGACCTGGCCAACTTCCTTCAATACATTCGCACTTACGGAAAAGATATACCAATTGTCATTCTGGATATTACCTTTCAGCATTCAAGTCCGGCAGACAGTCTGCTTCAGGCTGCTATTGATAGTTTTCCTTTCCCGCTCGCCGGAGCAAGTGCTTTATCACCGGAGGGAGAAGTCGAAAAAAGTAAAATTAAATTACCAACCGGCATCGCCAGCTATTTTAGTCCGAATGCCCAATTTTTAAAATACCCCTTATATATACAGGACAGTCTCCCCACCCTGCCTCTGGTTGCGCTTGGCTTAAGCCAGCAAAAGCCATACTACAAAAAAGGGATTTGGCCCAGAATTGATGGGAAAGTTAATTTGATAAATCCAATCATTGATTTCAAGATTCGAACCATTGACCTGACTTATGGAGAATCAGTTAAACCAGGAAAATACACCATTCGATCTTTAGGCACACTTCTATACGAGTGGGAATTCTGGGATGCCGCCGATATCCGGCAGCTACTGGATCATAAAACCATTATTGTCGGAGATTTTCATTACGATAATCATCAGACTATCTATGGTATTATGCCCGGACCGGTCATCGTACATAACACCTATTTAACCCTGGAAGACGGAGGAAGTGAAGTCAGATGGTTATGGATATTATGGTTATTTTTCTTATTTTTCTGGATGTCACGACGGATATACCTGGAAGAGGAAGCGGGGATAAGGAGCAAATGGTGGCGGAGAAGTAAAACAGCAGTCGGAAAAATCATTGCAGACAGTATAGATGATTCCTTCTTTTTAATCATCGGAACAATCTTTTCTTATTTAGTTTTTAACATTCACATCAATATATTAATACTATTGGTTTACCTTAAAATCGTCGCCTTTATTTTAAAGCGATTTGTTTTTAAACATCCGGCAAAAATATTTTCTAATAATATTTAGAGCGTATTCAATGAAAAATTTAATTACCCTCGGTATTTTTCTATTGATCTGTAGTTCTGGCTATGCTCAAAACTACTACGTAGCATCTTTTAACGGCAATATATATTACAACGGAAAATTAATTCAGAAACGGGATAAGATCCCAGTTAAAGGAGAACTCAAGTTTACCTCGGAAAACGATTTTGTAAAATTATCCGGTCCGGGCGGTTTGTACACACTAACACCCAATTCTGATCCGGACAGTGGCAGTGAATTTCTTATTGCCTTAAGGAATGAATTATTTCCTCAATTAAGGTTACATCCTACCACTGCTAATGATATGATTGCTTATCGAAATACTTACTTTTTTAACTATCCAGGGTGTCAATATTCTTTTTTTGAGCGAACTATACTGGACAGGAAAATCCCTTACTTAAAAGAGGGAGAGGAATTAGGATTTATTCATAAAACAGCTAGCGGGCTAATATATAAAACAGCCGAAACAAAAGATTCTTTATTAGTTATTAATAAATCAGATTTCACGGTACAACAAACGACCGGGGAGGTACTAAATATTGACAGCACATTCATTGTTCATGTATTTGACAAGGCGGCCTTTCTTCAAATACTAAGCAAATCCAGTAGCCTGGATGCGTTGCGAACTGAATTTGACATCGTAAATAGTCATTATCAATTACCCCTGGATGAAAATGGAAATCCAATTGTAATAGAATATCCTGCTATGATCCTGGACCTTATGGGGCCGACCCGTTTTATCAATAAAAAGGCCATTTTAAAGGATTTGAAATTCCATATCAAGCGCTCTGTCCCTACTTCAATCGAAATGTTTCTGGAAGAATATGAATATGAAAGTTATATATACAATACTTATGGTAATATTTATGAACAGGTCATGGATACCATTTGGGATGAACTGGGGCTAAAGTCTAGTTATGATCAGGAATGAGTGATCCTGATAAAAGAAGCTCCGCGACTCATTGAATCGCGGAGCTCCCTTTATTGGATAATTTTGGATTTAATTTAATCCACCACCACAAAACATTTCGTTTCCGGCTTGGCCTCCCCTATTTGCACATTCGCGATGTACGTGCCTGCCAGATAATGGGAGACATCAAATTCTACCTGTTTAGACTCCACCTTAAATTCCCGCTTCGCCATTATTTGCCCCGACATGGAAACAATACTAATTCTGGCTAGTTGTCCGATATTACTTTCGTTAAAATCCAGCTTTAAGATTTCGGCAGTCGGATTAGGGTAGATGGCAAAACATTCCGGACTGGGTACTATTTCTTCGCCTGCTTCCCGTTCAAGATCATCCATATCCGCCGGTAAAACCTCACCTTTTATGTAGAGGAAAATTTGAGCAGACTCGACATTCCCGGTAAGGGTAATCTTTTTTACCTGATGGCCGTGTTTGGCTTTGGTATTAAATTCAACGGATATAGAAGCTGTCTCACCCGGGGCAATAGGTTCTTTAGGCCATTTAGGGACAGTGCAGCCGCAACTCCCCTTTGCATTAGATAGAATAAAGGGCTTTTCTCCTGTATTGGTAAATGTAAACACATGGGAAACAATACTTCCTTCAACAGTCGTACCAAATTCATAGGTATCGGCTTCAAATTCTATGGTGGTTGTTGGTCCTACAGGTGCCGGAGATGCGGTGGGCGCTTGTACTTGAGCAAAAACGCCCAGGCTTAGAAAAGAAAAAAGGGAAACAAATAAGAATGCCTTTTTAAATATTTTTGTTTTCATCAGGGTAATTTTGTAATTGGGTGAAAATCAAAACAAATCTTCCAGAGAAGATTATTAATTAAACGCAGAATCGTTAAAACCTATTTTGTCACTCCAAACACAAAAATCCGGTCCAAAATCAGTTGATTTTCCTTGGGCGCCTTTTCCTGGTATTGATGACAATTACCCCGGTAATAAGAAGTATAGACGCTATTAATGATTGTTTGCTAATGATTTCCTGGTTAAACAAACTGCCTACGAGCAAGGCTACAACCGGATTCACATAGGCGTTGGTAACTACTTTTACAGGAGATACGGTGTGCAATAAATAATTAAATGCTGTGAAAGCAATTATAGAACCACCAAATACCAGGTAGAAAAAGGACCAGATAGCTCGAGCGTTTACCTCGGCAAAGTGGAATTCCTGAAATTCTCCGGTAAATAAGGCAAGCAAAAACAACCCGGCTCCTCCGCAAAGCATTTGCATAGAAGCACTTAGGAAATTATTGGCAGGCAGGTCTGCATTTGGTAACCAGACCGAGATATAGGCCCATGCGAATATGCTTATAAAAACCATCCCTAAAGCAAACATCCAATTTGAGTCTTCCAGGTATTGGGGTTGTCCCACCAATAAACCCATGCCAATCACACCAAGCGTGATTCCAAAAAGAGTCATCCATCGGGGAATTTGTCCTTGAATTTTCCAGAGCAAAAAGACGACGACCAGAGGTTCAAAAGATACCAAAAGCGCCGTCACGCCGGAGTCCATATACTGAAGTGCCCAAACCAAAAAACCATTTCCGAGCACAAACAACATAATCCCGGAAAAGAAGGCATTCCGCCACTGCCGCAGCGTAGTGCCTGACCGTCCGAAAAAGATACTGATGACAAACATGATCAATCCAGCAAGGAAAAATCGACATGCTCCAAGCAGAAAGGGCGGAATAACCTGAACGGCCCACCAATTAGCAAGATAGGTAGAGCCCCAAATAAAATAGGTGGCACAAAACGACAGAATAATCAATACCCAATCGCGTTTTGTCCAGACTCGAAGCTGAACGGTTGAAGCGGATACTTCCAAGGTTGTTTGTTTTCAGATTCGTTACCTCATAGAAGAAAAAAACCACCTTATCCGGGATAGGGCGGTTTATTTTCGTCAAAGTTAATGCATTTAATGATCCTTGTTAGATCAAGTTTTTTTCTCTCGCTGGGGCGCGGAGGGTTT
>JAGQWR010000169.1 GCA_020437105.1 Saprospiraceae bacterium | reverse complement strand
CTAACCTCTAACCCCTAAACTGGGCGCAGCCCCCTAGACCGGGCAAAGCCCTTAGACCGTGAAGCCGAAAGGCCAAAATAATTTTGAATGGAGATTTTTTAATTTTTAGAACCTCTACGCCTTTGCGTGAAATCGTCCATTGTCAGCATCAGAATTTTCAGGATTTGGGAATTTCCAGAATTATTTTGTTCGCTGTGCTTTGGTTCGCTTCGCGAAGGTTTAACGCGTTTAAAACGTTAAATTCGTTTATTCGTCATAGACGAATTTATAAACCCTCGACCTTAGACCCTCGACCTTAGACCCTCGACCCTAGACCGAGGCGCAGCCTCTTCCTCTAAACCAGGCGCAGCCCATAAACTAAAAAATTGTTACCCGACCAAATATCCGCCCTCATACCAGACCAGCAAAGTGGACGAGCCGCCCGCCGTTTAGTAAAGCCTGCTCATTGGAAGCAGTTGGCGAGCAACAGTCGCTTGTTGTGGGGACAATGCCGCTCTAAAGGCACCCGCTATTTTCATACCATCGTTGATTTGGTGCGGCCGCAGTACTACTGTAACTGTGCCAGCCGGAAGCGGCCTTGTGCCCATGTACTGGCCCTGTATTTTATGTATGGTGATAAAAACGAAGCTATTCGAATCGATTCGGAAGTACCAGAGTGGGCATTGGAAATTGGTCCGAAGATGTTGGCGCATGGGGCATTGCCGGAGGCGGAATCGCCCGAGCAGACACAGGCCCGCCAACTGGCGCGAATGGCAAAAAGGCAGAAGCGGATCGGGGAGATGCAAACCGGATTGTTAGCCCTGGAAGACTGGATGGTCGATTTACTTCGGCAGGGTTTAGCCCGCTTAAGCGAAGCACCGGATACTTTCTGGGAAGATCAGGCCAGTAGATTGGTGGACGCCAAGTTGGGCAGCTTGGCCAAGCGCGTTCGTTATATGGCGCGTATCGTGGGTACGCCGGGTTGGCATGAGAAAATGCTGGAAGAATTTAGCCAATTATACCTCCTGATCCGCGGTTTTGAAAAACTGGACAGCCTGCCGGGGAATGTACAGTATGAGTTACTGGCACAAGCGGGACTGGCCCTACGCAAAGAGGACGTCCTCGAAGAACCTGGTATTGCCGGTTCCTGGTTGGTGGCCGGCATCGTGACCGGCAATGAAGAAGATTTGCGTTTCCGGCGCACTTGGTTATACGAGCTCGAAACCGCCCGTTTCGGATTACTCCTTGATTTTGCCTTTGGCGACCAGCCCTTCGCAGGAGACTGGGAGATCGGACAAGCTTATGGGGCGGAGGCACATTATTACCCTGCCGCCTATCCTCAGCGAGTGCTTCTGGATAAAACCCAATCACTTACGTTTGAATGGCCGGAATGGCAGGCCTTCGAGCGCTGGAATGCCCTGTATGCCCATACCGCCCAAATAATGGGACAAGATCCCTGGATCGTACGTATCCCCGTGGTCCTCCGGGGTATTCCCGTTTATCAAGCGGAAGACCAATGGGTATTCGTTGATGCGGATCAGAAATTTGTAAGCCTCGAAGGCCATAGCGATTCTCTTTGGGTCAGCATGTCCCTCAGCGCCGGAAACCCTATCACCATCCTGGCAGAATGGGATGGGAAGCGCTGTCAGTTGGTTTCGGTAATGGAAGCGGGTAGGGTGCTTGGACTGTGAGGGGGCTGCGCCCAGGTTAGAGTTTAGAGATTATAGGTTAGGGGCTGCGCCCTGGCTAGGGTCGAAAGTCTAGGGTCGAGAGGTTCAAACGCACACACAAACTCAAACTATTTTGTTGATCCTCCGCTTTGCGTCGGGTGGAGTGCGCGCCTTTCGGCGCGCGTGGAGAATCAGCTATGCTGATTGTGGAGATTTTATTTGGTCGAAGGTTTAGGGACCGCACCCAGTCTAGGGTCGAGAGATTTCAAACTCAAACTCAAACTCACACTCAAACTAACTCCTTGTGGAATGCGCGCCTTCGGCTTGCGGGGAGATTTTTATATTTTCGGATCTAAAAACCCTCTGCGCCTCTCCGTGAGAAAAATACGCTGCGTCACATCGTGACATAAAAACCTCAGCGTGAAAAAAAACTCTGCCTCTCTGCGTGACATAAAAAAATGAACCATGGAATCCAAATACAATCAAATCGGAAAAGGATACAACCGCACCCGGCAGGCCGACCCCTACCTCCTCAGCCGCCTCCATTTTCACCTGTCCACAAAAGTGGGCGAAAAATATTTGGACATCGGCTGCGGTACCGGAAATTACACCATCGCCTTGAACGCTCTGGGAGCCGACCTCATCGGAGTAGATCCTTCTCCCCGGATGTTGGATATTGCCCGCTCAAAAAACGAGGCTATTCCCTGGATACTCGGAAGTGCAGAATCAATCCCATTGGAAGACAATGCTGTTGACGGTGCTTTAGCGACCCTGACCATCCACCACTGGACAGACCTGCATCGCGGGTTTCAGGAACTATACCGTGTCATAAAACCCGGCGGACGAATCGTCTTATTCACCTCCACGCCGGATCAAATGAACCGATATTGGCTCAACCACTATTTCCCAAAGATGTTGGAAGATTCGATGCTACAAATGCCGGCGCTTTCGCTGGTACAGGAAAGCTTAGAAACAGCCGGTTTTCATGGACTGTCCACCGAGCCTTACTTTATCCAACCCGACCTACAAGATTTGTTTTTATACTCCGGCAAGCACAATCCGTCTCTCTATTTTGAGTCACAGGTCAGAGCTGGCATCTCCTCCTTTTCTGCACTCGCCAACGCCGCAGAAGTAACAAGCGGACTGGCAAAATTACAAGACGATATAAAAAGCGGCCATATCGATCAGGTCATAACAGACTACCAAAACACTCTCGGCGATTACCTGTTTATCACAGCCCGGATGGGAAAAAAATTGTCTGAATAAAAAATATATTCTATCTTGATTTCCACAGAGAGATGAGTTGTAAATCCGAAACCACTTTTCGGGTATTATAGAACACTCAAAAAACAGACAATGAAAACGCAAGCGCTTTCTCGCGGCTTGGGCATTAGCCGTTTATTTCTCTCTGTACTGCTCCGCTACAAGATAAGTCATATCCTGTATTTACCTCCGTCTTATAGATTATTGAATGAATTGCTGAGGAAGCAACAGGCGATTAGTATTGGGATTTTCAGTCTGTTTTGGAATGGAGGGGGGAGCGTGTAGGATTGTGTTTATCAGCCCGGTTTAGGCGGGATAAGTATTTTATGGATAGGAATATAGCAATACGTTGTAGCCAATATGAAAAAAGAAAAAATGAATCAAAATGAAGGAGCTAATAGATAAAATATCGTCATATAATATATTCAACTATTTGTTTCCTGGGTTGATTTATGTGGCGATTCTAAGGGAATTTACGGTTTTTGATATTTACCAAGAAAATAATTTCATAGGTGCGTTTTTATATTACTTTGCTGGATTAGTGATAAGTAGATTTGGGTCATTAGTAATTGAACCAATTCTCAAAAGACTCAAATTTGTCAAATATGCATCTTATGAGGATTACATTGCTGCAAGCGATAAAGACAATAAAATAGAGCTTTTTTCCGAGATAAATAATATGTACAGGACATTAATAGCGATGTTAATCTTGTTACTTTTAGCTAAATTATTTGAAATTACAACCAATAAATTGGATATTCCTCAAAGTTGGGAATTTGGAATATTAATACTTGCATTGTTAACGATTTTCATCTTCTCTTACAGAAAACAAACCAATTATGTAGTCAAAAGAGTGGATGCAAGAAAAACCGATTTAATAACATGAGCATAATAAAATCTTTTTCAGTTGGTCTTGGAGACATGTATTATATTAAGCATGGCACTGATAATTTTACAATAATTGATTGTTGTTTGTCGGATGACAACAAAGAGGATATAGTGGCTGAGATTAATAGAGAAAAGAGGTTCAAAGGTATTTCGAGATTTATTTCAACTCATCCAGATGGAGACCATATTCAACAGTTGTACTATCTTGATGACGAAATGGATATAGTAAATTTTTATTGCGTCAAGAATGAAGCAACTAAACCAGTTGAAACAAATAGCTTCAAAAGATACCGTGAACTACGAGATTCTTCAAAAGCATTCAATATTTATAAGGGGTGTAGTAGAAAGTGGATGAATCAAAGCGGAGCAGATAACAATGGAAAGGAAAGAGGAAGTTCAGGAATAAATATTTTATGGCCTGATACATCGAATGAAGATTATAAGAGTGAATTACAAAGAGCTAAAGATGGTGTTGCTTTTAATAATATTTCGTGCATTATTAAGTATAGCCTTAATGGAGGTGTAACTGCAATTTGGATGGGAGATTTAGAAAAAGACTTCATGGAGAAAATAAAAGATGAAGTTGAATTACCCAAGACAAATATTCTTTTTGCACCGCACCACGGAAGAAAAAGCGGAAAAATCCCGCAGGAATGGCTGGATGCCATGAATCCTGACATTATTATAATGGGAGAGGCAAACTCTAATGATTCTGATTATGCATCTTATCCAAACCACAATAAAATCAGACAAAATTCTGCAAAAGATATAACCTTTGAATGTGAGACAGGTAAGGTCCATATATATAGTTCAAATGAAAATTACTCAGTAGACTTTCTCCATGATGAAGGAAAATCAAATTTTGATTATTACATTGGAACTCTTCACGTTTGAAAGATGAATACTGGCTACAACAAAGGCTATGATGTCCATGCCTCCTAAACGTCGGCACGGCACATAGCCAGACCGTCAGACTGCGCAATAACCTAAAGCACAAGGAATCCGATTTATGGAAAAGGAATTCTCGCGAAATATGATTCTGTGGAATTAACTTTTTAGACACGAATGCAGTACTTTACATTGGGAATCAAATGTTATTGCCGAGACTCCCGTTAGGTGCAAAAAGTAAAAAACAAACAAACTCATTTATGAGAAGAGGGTTCAAAATAAATAGTGATTTAAGCGAAAACCAAATAGAAGCTGATGTTGCTTCATACCTAGGAAGTTGCTCTCCCTTTTGGAAAAAGAGGTTTAGAATTATATCTGTAGATGAACAGTTAACTGGAGCAGATAAAATTTTCAATAAATTTGTACCTCTCTATTTGCAATTTAAAAAATCACTAGGACTAAAGTCATTAAACAAAAAGTTACAAAAAAGTAATTTAAGAACTCCTCTTCAAAAAATCAGAGAATTTAGATTTACAAATTCATTATCAGGAAGTCCAATATTATACTTCAAATTGAGAGACAAAGCAAAAACAGCAAAAGACTTTCAGCATAATATCTTATTGTCAAAACATAAACCACCGTCACAATTTGCCTTTTATGTAGCACCCTTAACTTTGTCAAACCTTGAATACGAAAATAAATTTCAAGCAGAATGGTGGAGAAGTTTCATTTATGCTGACCCTTTTGTTTATGGCGACATCAATATTTCAGATGGAGCAAATTCCTATTTTTTTCACGGGATTCCATTTTTAAGAACTCATGTTTCAATACCGCCTCATCAAAAAGTGACAAATTCTGATCATTATTATTCATACTCAAAAAATGGAGGAGATATCGTTTGGCATAGTGGAGAAAAGCTAAGTGAAGATTTTAGGTTTTCATCACAAATAAATAATATATACAATTCGATAATCTTAAACCCTGAAGAAACAGGGCTGAGTCAGGAAGTTTTCTCTAATGAAATTGATGAATTTTACACCATAAATGAAATTGATTCCAATATTCGAAATTTAAGCTTTAATGAAAAAGTAAGAGAATATAGTAGTTACTTACTGAAAAATTTTGAAATTAAATTGTTCATGATGGGAGTAACAAATAATTCAGCACCTAACAATAGCTCAACCCCATTAAGTTAAGAGATAAAAGAAAGAAGAATTAAGTTTCCAAGGCGGATAAAAGTTGTTTGAAAAAAGGGATAACTATTGGTTGTAAATAAGAGCAATACTGATCCGTTCTCTGCTATGAGTTATTAAGCTGTTTTCGGATGGTTTTTTGAGGGTTATTTAGTGCTCTTTAAATGGTAGGCCGATAGTTGGACTCGTAAATAGGACGTTCTGTTCCACGCATGATGCGTTTTTTACGAGTCCTGTTTTTCTTTCTGATGGGCTCAGTTGCGGAAAGGATTAATTCCAAAAGTCGATCGATTTATAGTCCAAATAATTTGAGTTTATGGACAATAAAATGGGTTGAAAAAGCATCTGGAGACTCAAATTGTGCTATTAGTAGGCGCAATGCGACTTGTTACAGGGCTTCAACCCCATTAAGTTAAGAGATAAAAGAAAGAAAAATTAAATTTCCATAGCGGATAAAAGTTGTTTGAAAAAAAAGATAACTATTGGTTGTAAATAAGAGCAATACTGATCCGTTCTCTGCTATGAGTTATTAAGCTGTTTTCGGATGGTTTTTTAGGGTTATTTAGTGCTCTTTTAAATGGTAGGCCGATAGTTGGACTCGTAAATATGGCGTTCTGTTCCACGCATGATGCGTTTTTTACGAGTCCTGTTTTTCTTTCTGACGGGCTCGGTTGCGGAAAGGATTAATTCCAAAAGTCGATCGAGTCGTTTTCCTATTAATTGGGGGGGATGGATTATCAAATAGGGTAAAAGCCTTTTCAAATATCCCAATCCAACATTTCGGTTTATTCGGTATGGATAAGAGCGCTTGGAGGAAATCGTTT
>JAGQWR010000168.1 GCA_020437105.1 Saprospiraceae bacterium | reverse complement strand
CAAAAATTCGTCTGTGACGAATAAATGGCGTTAACGATTTAAACAGGTTAAACATGAGCGCAAGCGAACCAAGGTCTAGGGCCTTTGGCCTGGTCTAGCTCGCCTTTCGGCTTTGCAGTCTAGGGGCTGCGCCCGGTCTAGGGTCGAGAATTTTCGCGTTAAACCTTCGCGCAGCGAACTCACTCATTCAATCCTTTAACCCGAAATTCGTTTAATGCATTTTGGCCGATCCACCTGGTAGAAGCCTGATCTGAAGCGGCGAGCCTTTCGGCTAATGCAAATACTTCCGGGCGCAGGTTTGGACGACGCTTGCCGAGCTCCCGGAGTAGCCAGTTCAGGGCTTTTTGAACAAAATTCCGGGAATCGTTTGCCTCCTCTTCCAGCCATTTCAGGCAGGGGCGGAAAACGGCATCAGGTTCTTTTTTTCGTTTTATCAGGCCGGTAACCAACAGCACAAAGCCGGCTCTTTTTACATATTCTTCTTCGCGGTGAACCCAGCTTTGGGCCTGTTCATACCAAAAATCGGTATGCACCCAATAGTTTGTACACAATTGATCGCAAACATCCCAGGAGTAAATAGCAGTTACCCATTGGTTCATTTCTGATTTCGTACACTGTTTGGGGTCGGCAATCATGGAAGCCAGCAGGCGGGTTTCATGTTTGCCGTATGCCCAAAGTTCCAGTGCCAGGGCATGGTCTTTTTTGCAGGTCTTTGCAATTGTGCGCAGATGTGGCAAGCGGATGCCATATGCCACCTCATCGGGGATCTTATACCGGCTAAAGCCTTTGAGGAATTCCGGGTCTGCTAAGGATTCAAGTTGAGTGATAATCTCCTGAAGCGTCATATGCGTATGAGTTAAAATGCCAGGAGCCCCATGGTTTCCCATGGAGCTCCTGGAGTGGATGAAATTACTGATTCTATCGAACCAATGTGACATCTCCTTTAAATAGCTCTACACTGCCATCGATAAACTCGATTTCGGCGAAGTAGCTAAATACGGCCGGATTAAGAGCCTGACCACGGTGGGATCCATCCCATCCATAGGCCGGATTATTCGGCAGGAAGTTATAATATTCAAAGACTGTTTCGCCCCAGCGGTCAAACACCAGGAAGGAACGGACTTGTGCGACTTGTGGTCCGGCAGAGATAAAGAAGATATCGTTGCCATCCACACTTGTCGGGGAGAAAATATTCGGAATATACACCGGACGTTTTTTCTCCACATAAATCGTGTAGGTATCTGTATCTGTACATTCTCCTTCCTGAACAGTTACAGAGAATGTGGTCTGAATTTCCGGATACGCCCAGGTCGTTTCGCAGGTATCGCAGGCTACTAATCCTTCCGGATTCCACTGGATAATGTCCACTGAATCAATACTGATAACAGCAGATATCATCACACTATCACCCAATTCAATAATCGGGTCTTCGCCTTGAATATTAGTTACGATTTCAACGACAAGTTCCTCCGGTTGTGTCAATTCAAGGATCAGGCTTGTTTCGCAGCCTTTGCTATCCAGAATGACCAATTCATATGACCCGGCAGACAAATTAGTAAACTGTTTTTGCTGGGTGAATGGGCCGCCATTTAAAGAACATAGATATGGTGGTACACCTCCTGTGATATTATCGATGACAAAGAATCCGTCGTCGTCTCCGAAACAGCTGATATCAGAAACTGAAACCATTGGAATCGGATACGCTACACTGTTTTCGACAATGACCTGATCTGTGGACGTACATCCGGAGATCACATTGGTAACGGTCAATTGATAGGTTCCTTCATCTGTAACCAGCAGCTCGGGAGAAGCTCCAACAACTGAAGAAGTAGTCAGTTCTACCCACTCGTAAGACAGATCTGTACCGAGAGAGGTAGCCGGACCACCAAGTGTCCATTCGGTATCATCACAGGTAATTTCCCGATCTGCACCTGCATCAGCAACCGGAACCGGATCAATGGTAACCATAACGGTATTTTCATCATCCGGACAAGGATCACCTGCATCCAGGAAGTAGCGGAACGTATATACGCCCGGTGCTTGTCCAACTGTGTTGAAGGTACCTGAAAGCGCATTAAAGGCACCACCTGTAGAAGGTACCAGTGATGTTTCCGACCAGGCACCTCCTGCATCTTCACCCGTAAGCAAATCTGCCAGATTAACCAACATCGAAACATCAGCACAAAGGCGCACCTCGTCTGCAACAGAACCGGCATCAACCTGATTATTTACCGTAATTGTAACACTTCCGGTAGCAACATCCGAGCAACCTGTTGTGGTATTCGTAACCGAAATAAGTGTATAGGTTGTCGTAACCGTTGGCATAACATCCCAGATAAATCCATCTGTCAGTGCCGTGAATGTGGTATCCATTACCCCGTTATTCAGCACCACATCAAATGGACCACTGCCTGTCAGGTTAAACTGAATACTTGTCATATCCCCTTCGCAGAGCGTAGCGCCACCGATCAGTTCAGCCGACGGATTACAGTTCCAACGCACTGGCTGTCCAAATGCAACGGATAAACAGAAATCTGTCGGATCGAAAATCCCTGTGCCATCATCATCCCCAACAACAGAAGAGATATAATAGGTTATACCACAATCAAGAACTGCGGGATCGTAGTCAAAGCTTGGGACATTATTTATCAGAAGCACTGTACCAAGAATATTGGCCGCTGAAGTATGTAAAACATATTGCTGCACATCATTGCCATCAAGTACTTCTCCTACTGCAGGGTCAACACTAATGGTCGCACCTTCGCAGAATTGGAGCAAGCCAGACGTCATCGTTCCAGAATTTGACAAACAAGGACAGAATACACTTCCCTGAATAGTATCTGGTCCACAGCCACTGGCATCATCGAGCAGGAATAAATAATCATCGCCACAATTAAGCGGACCACTACAATAAGTTGTACCGGTAATTGTACCTGGAGGATCAACTGTATAAGTAGCAGCATCACCGCCAACTATATCAAAACAGATGGTATAGAAGGTATTGGTCGGATCAATCGTACTTACCACATTAAAACCAGACGGTGGTGTATTTACATTCACAGTCGCGAATCCGGAAACAGTGCCTACACAATTTGCATCCGTCAGACTGACCATGTTATAGGCAGTCGAATTGACAGGGCAAACTTGTACGCTAAAGCTATTGGAAACAGAAACAAAGGTATCCATTACACCGGCACCTGTTTCGTACACTACCGTGTAAGGTGCTTCACCACCAGTCACATCAAATTGTAAATCCGAGCAATCGCCCGCACAGATACTGCCACCTCCGGAGAGCACAACAGTAGGAATTTGATTAAAGATAACAGGAGTTCCTACAGCAACAGACAAACATGGATCAGTCAGGAGTACACCACCCGAACCATTATTGTCTCCCGCTTGCGCGGAAATGAAATAAGTCACTCCGTAAGTCATAGATGCGGCTACGAAAGAGAAACTAGGTGTTGCGGCAGTACTAATCGGCACATTGTTTCCGTTGTGCAAAATATAGTTTACCACATCATTACCATCCAAGACCTCAATGGTTGGATCATAGGTAGCAACAGCGGGTCCGTTTCCACAAATTTCGATTAAGGTACCGTCCATTGTACCGACCTGAGTCAGACAAGGGCAGTTCACAATGGCTTGTTCTACAATAGCCGGACCACAATCATTTGCGTCATCCACCTCGAAGTAGAATCCGGTACCACATGGGAATTCTGCACTACAGAATTCAGTTGTCATCTGGATGGACAAAGTATCCAACCCATTTGTAATGATATATGGTGGTTCTCCACCCATGATGTCAAAACAAACAGAATAACCGGTATTATTCGGATTAATAGTAACAGTCGGAGCACCTGCCGTAGGCGCTTCGTTAACTGTAACAGTGGCAGTGCCACCTACAGTTCCCGGACAATTTTCGTCAAAAATCTCTACCAGGGTATAGGTCGTTGTTACACTCGGACTTACATTATAGTTATACGGAGTATTATTAATTCCGGTAACGGTATCGAGTGTGACCCCATCTGAGATTATGACTGTATAAGGGGCATCCCCCGTAAGGGCAACCTGTACATTAATAGCATTTCCAAGGCAGATATCATTTGATCCGGATAGATTACCAGTCGGTACTTCATAGAAAGTAACCGGGGTACCTGGTGCTACATCCAGGCAAATATCTGCAGGATAGTTCACGTTGCCGGTACCATCATCGCTACCTACAATTGCGGAGATATAATATGTTACGCCATATACCATTCCGATATTAGGATCAAAGCTAAACTCAGGCACTGAATTTATGGCATAGATTGTTGCTCCAAGTGTACCCCCACTACCAGAGTGAAGTACAAACTGTAATAAGTCATCGCCATCAAATACTTCTCCTGTCGGATCATAAGGGGCAATTGCCGGACCGTCGCCACAAATATCCAGTGGCGTGACATCCATTACTCCTGTAGAAGAAACACAATCACAATCAACAGGTACGGCTGTAGTAACTACGACCGTATCACAGCCATTTTGATCGGACACCTGGAAGAAGTAGATATTCCCTGCCGGGATTTCATTACTGGTGAAGATGGCCGGACTTCCGGGAGTAATAACTCCACTACCCGGAGGATTAACCTCGTAGGATCCAGGGTCGCCGGATGTAATTTCAAAGGTTACTGTAAAGGCAGTAACTGTTGTATTACAGGCTGTAGCTACATTGGCAACTACTGGAGAAGTATTTACAATAACATCTCCACAACCGGAAGCAACACCGGGGCAGTTATTATTAGCTGTCCCCGTCAGACAGTAAGTACCAGTGATTGGTGCCGCAATCTGGAGGGAGTATGGATTCGCAGAGATGCCAGATAAACTGGTTGGCATCCCGTTTGGATCCTCATAGGTAATCGAATATGGGCCAGGGCCGGTAAACGTTATGGAGAAAATAGCTACATCTCCAACACAAACAACCGGGTTACCTGCCAGGGTAGCTGTAGGCTCTTCATTAAACACAACTGGTGTTCCCTGCGCTACTTCAAGGCAAGGATCACTAACATCTACAGTACCACCACCCAAATCATTTCCAACAATGGCAGAAATGTAATAGGTAGTACCATAGGTCATACCAAGATTTGCATCAAAACAAAATAGCGGAGTCGAATTCCGGGCAATTTCGTTTACAATACTCAGGCCGGAGCCTTCATGAAGTACAAATTCAACCACATCATCGCCATCAAGTACTTCACCTGCATTATCGTAAACCGCCACAACACAATCGCCATCACCGCAACCAGTAATTAGAGTCTGTCCCATGGTACCAACGTCTGTGGTACAGTCACAAACAACAATCCCGGCAACGATTTCCGGATCACAACTATTGGCATCATCCACCACAAAGTTGTAGGTATTACCTGTTGGCATTGGAGCCGAAGTAAAGATATAGGGAGGGCCGGCAGAAATACCTGCACTACTTCCATTTACCGTGTATGTAGCAGGATCTCCTCCCGTAATTTCGAAGGTGATCGTAAATTCTGTATTGGTAATATCACAGGCGTCCATAATACCAACAGCCTGTGGAGCCGTATTTTCTGTAATGGTTCCGGTACCGGATCCTGTATTCATACAAGCATTCGCATCTGTAACCGAAACAATGGTATAATCTCCCTCCGCACATCCATCATAAATAAATGGATTACTTACAATGCCGTTTATTGGTGCTGTAGGATTGCCATTTAAAGCAACCGTAATAGACCAGGGGCCCGTACCGGTAAAATCAATCTGCAACGGACCACAGTCGCCGCTACCGGCACAAATGGATTCATCACCACTGATCGTAGCGGTTGGCAGTGGGTTTTCTGTTACGATGGCAGAGCCATTTGGAATACCCGGACAACTACTTTGATCCGTTACACTCAGAATGGTATAGGTACCTGCTACGCCCGCCTGGAGCGTAAATGGAGAAGCGGAAATTGGAATTGTTGTATCACTGCCACCATTAATCTGGTAGGTTACAACCCATGGACCAGTTCCGGTTAATTCAATAGTAAGGTTAATCATATTTCCACTTCCTGCACAGAATGCACCTGATCCCGAAATGGTTGCTGATGGAGCCGGATTAACAGTAGTTTGAAAACAAACCTCTGAACTGGATCCACAAACATTTTCTGCTGTCACGCAAATTTCACCACCACCTGTTTGGGTCCAGGTAACATCAATGGAGGTCCCGTTGTCCACGAAGGTACCACCCATTACTGTCCAGATATAAGATGTAGCATTTGGATCGACCATCACCGAATAAGTTTCGGTTTGACCAAGACAAAGATCCGTTTGCCCCATGATTACCGGCTGTATCGGTACATCAAGAACCATAAAACTGAGGCACACTTCCGTACTTGGTCCACAGGAGTTGGTAGCTGTTACACAAACCTGCCCATCTGATGCGCCATCAAAGTCAACATTAATGGAAGAACCATTATCTGTAAAAGACGCACCGCCGGAAACCGTCCAGCTATAGGTTGCCGTCGGATCTGCTGGATTCACATCATAGGTTAATACTTGTCCATCACAAACTTCTGTGGGTCCCATAAGGTTTGGAAGCGCAGCACCCGCACCCAATGTTACCGTTATACAAGCTGGTGTAGAAGGACCACAATCATTGTCGGCAGTCACACAAACCTGACCACTTGTACCATTCGTCCAGGTTACAACAATCGAGTTACCATTATCTACGAAGGTACCTCCTGTAACTGTCCAGGTATAACCGGTTGGCGGCGGACCACTACCATTTGGAGAAGCCGTATAGGTATTCATGCCACCTTCACAACCGACATTGGGTCCGTTTAATCCCGGGACACCCGGGACCGCTACATCTTCTGTCACTACAACAGTGGCTTGATCTGTACAGGTTATGCCATTATATGTTTGGGTAACTGTTAGCGTATAGGTACCAGCCATGTCAACGTTTGCCATGATCTGGTTGTTGGGCGAAATATTTGCGCCCGGAGGGCCTGTCCAAAGGTAGCTGATCACACCAACACCACCCGTAGGTGCAATGGTCGAGCCTGTACCATCCAGGGTGATGGTACCTCCTCCGCCACAACCTAAAATAGGGGGCGGAGCGATAACAGCTTCTGCATCTACTGTAATTAGGATAAGTGTCACCGTACTATCACATCCCTGCCAGGTATCATAAACAGCAGAGTAAGCACCTGTTTCACAAACCAATGATCCATCAAACATTACACAGTCACCCGTACAAACGGCCTGCGTAACCGGAGGATCAATCACAATAGGTAATAAGGAAATAATACAAGTAACAACACTATCACATCCCAACCAAGAGTCGTAGGTATTAGAAAAAGCACCCGGACCATAATAGGTAGTGCCATCACAGACAACACTTTCTCCTAAACAAACAGATGTATTAAAAAAGGTCGGAGGTATAGGCGTTACAATTACAGTAGTACATACCGGAGGGCCAGATTCACAGAAGTTGGATGGTGTCACACAAAGTTGCGTAACCCCTGGACTTGTCCAGGTAACCTGCATATTTGCTGTTCCCTGTCCATTGGTCACCGATCCAATTGCCGGTGTGATTGTCCATTGGTAGTTGGTTGCTCCGACAGCAAGCGGTACACTATAATCTAGCGTTGCACCCGGACAAACCTGGAGCGGACCGCTGATTGGTCCCGGAATTACTGGAGTTGGAAGGTCACCAACTCCTTGCAAAACTTCAATACTATAATCACAGACGTCGCCTGCCCAACCATCGACCATCAGGTAGTAAATCTGCCCAATGTTCAGGTTGGTTGCGGTAATGACACCTGTACCCTGTGCACCAGAGCTCCAGCAATCAGAAACAGCTTGCGGGTTAGCACATCCGTCATAAATTTGTGCCTGTACACCAGAACCATTTGGTGTTCCGGTACAGTTATTGGCTGTAACCTCCAATTGGATAACATTGCTACTTGCAATGAAACCCAAAAATTGGTAGTTCTCGCAGGATCCGCAAAAGGGAGGTGGACAAGGCCCAACTCCTGATGCATAAGTAGAAGAACAATAACCATCCAAATCTGCTTCAGAACAGAATATCGGAGCCTGCGCACAGGCATTAGGCCCTACGCCGGGCGACTCTGGCTCATTACACTGCGCCTGGCCCTGCTGAAGACCAAAAAAAATAAAGCATAAAGAGCATAGAAGTTGTAAGTGTTTCCTCATACCAGTGGGATTTCGATTTAATCTGTTATTAGATCGGATGAGCGCTTAATGTGCTGCTTGACCATCAAATAATTCTAAGAAACTTGTCTTGGCTTCAGGGAAATAGGCCATCTAATCCCGAATACAAATAATAATTCGGGTAAAAGGCCTAAAGATAATATCTATGAAATAAAATCAGGCATACTTCTTGTTAACGTATGAGCAAAACATCTCCTTTTACCACCTTTTTGGTACCGTTTCCGGAAAAAATTTCTGCCACATAAACAAAAACGGCTGGATTTAAGGGCTGTCCCTCAAAGGTGCCGTCCCAACCTTGGGCCGGGTCATTTGGCAGGAAATCGTTGGCCTCAAAAACTTTATTGCCCCATCGGTCATAAATCCGTAACCAATTGATTTGCTGTACTTCCAAGCCGGCCATGGGGTAAAAAACATCATTGTACCCGTCGCCGTTTGGATGGAAGGCATTGGGAAAATAAATATCTAATTCCGTATCTACTCTGATCAATATCTGGTCACTGGCGGTACATCCTTTTAAATCCGTAACAGTTACCGAATAAGCTATATTTTCAACAGGCGAGAGCTCGAGAACCAGGCAATTCATACAGTCCGGATCAGGCTGCGGGGTCCACCATAAGGTATCAACCTGCTCTATCGGAATATTTAACTGAACTTCAATGGTCGTTGCATCACCAACCTGGAGGTCAATATCAGGCCCCAGATCAACCATCAAATCATTACCGGCGCCAATAGTAAAGGTGGTACTCCACTCACAACCATTAATATCCATCAGATCAAGCTGGTGCGTTCCGGGGGCCAGATAATAAAACTGCGTATAATTTTCAAAAGGCTGGCCATCGAGGCTACTCAGGATTGGGGGGCTTCCGCCAATGACTGAATCAAGGATCATGCTTCCATCTTCCCGGCCAAAACAGGAAGCAGAATCCACTTCCAGAATTGCTCCATATATAGGAAGCGCAAAGGCTAAAAGTTCAGTAGAATCAATTGCACTACACCCATTATCGCTATTGCTCACCTGGATAAAATACCAACCAGGCATGTTTGCATCAATATTCATTTCGGTGGGATCGGAAAGTATCCCCGGTCCCGACCAATCATACATAAATTGAGTACCTGCCGAAGAACCAGCTCCACTGAGCACAATTTCCGGATCATCACAATCAATTGCTCCCAGACTGGTGGCAATTGCTATTGGCGGCATCGTGTCGATTTCAACGTTTATGGAGCCGGATACAGAACAGCCGTTTTCACTATCCGTAATGGTCAGGGTAAAATTCAGGGGTTCAAAGACCGTGGGGGTTAATGTTTGGCTATCCAGGATAACAGCTCCACTTCCAGCCGGGGCAACCCACTGATAGCTATAGTTTGTTCCCGTGCTGGAAGGCGTAGCATCCAGCGAGACACTCTCCTGAAAACAGCTCAGCACTTCCGGTGTGAGTATCAGCAATTGAGGTTCTGTAAAATCTCCTGCGACGGTTACCTGGGCAGTATCCTGACAGCCATTTTGGATGGATTCTACAATCAGAGTATATACTCCAACTCCATTCACTTCAATATCCGGCAAGCCGGGATTTGATACTATCTGGCCACCGATAGTTTGCCATTGGAAATTCAATTCGCCGAAAGGCATAGAAGAACCGCCCAACAATTGCAGCGTTTGCGTATTACAATCCAATTGCAACAACTCCGTCGAATCTATTTGAGCCTGAGGAACCATCAAGTCCAGACCCACCAAAACGGTATCTGTCTGAAAACAGCCGTTTAGAGTGTCCTGAACTGTGAGCACATAGGTACCATCTGCGTTGACCAATGGATCCAGTGCGTTTACACCACTTAGGATATTGCCACCATTTTGCGCTTGCCAGCTATAAATCAGGCTATCGCCCTGACTGGAACCAAACCCATCCAACTGCAATTGGTTGACGGCACAGGTCAATAATTGATCCGGCCCTGCGTCTGCGATGGGTAATAACAGGCTCTCTGTAACTTCCACAGTATCATAGCCAATACACCCGCCCAGTGTTTCTTCTATTGATAATTGGTACAACCCCGGTTGATCAGCCTGGGCAAACATTCCATTCGTCGGCCCACTTAAATTCCCGGAAAGGGCGGTCCAGGTATAAATCAGGGTAGCTCCCTGATCAGAACCACTACCATCCAGAGAAACCTCGGTGACCAAACAATCCAGTTCCTGGTCCGGACCGGCATCAGTAAATGGCGGATCAAGTTGAGCACTGACCGCCATGGTGGAAGCATTTGTACAACCGTTTTGAGTATCCGTAACTGTTAAGGTATAAGTACCTACACAGGCAACCTCGATGGAAAGCAGGGCCGGATCACTCAAAATACAGCCTCCATTTGTAGCAGTCCAGAGGTAGTTATATTGAGCGCCAACGGAAGCGGTGCCATCAATGATCAAACTGGTGGTATTACAACTCAGTACTTGATCCAGACCGGCATCTACTGATGGCAGGGATGCATCGGCCAATAATTCCACACAAACCGAATCCAAACACCCATTTGACTGGTTCTGAATTTCAAGGCAATAAATACCCTCCTCAGATCCATTCTGCATGGTCAGGTTTATTCCGGTGTTGATCAGATTGCCATTCAGATACCAGTTGTACAGGAAATTTGGCCCCTGATCAGAACCACTACCGTTTAGCACACTTGGGTTATTTACACAGCTTATGGGTTGCGGAACTGCTAAAATTACCTGTGGTGCCAGAGTGTCATAACTAACCAATACACTATCCGTAGCCGTACAGCCTGTTATGGCACTGGTAATCGTCAGAAAATACCAACCGGCACAAGCTACCGCCGGCTCAAGGCCATCTACTCCGGATAAGATACAATTACCTGCAGGGCCCGTCCAATCAATTATATCTCCGGGCAGGGGAATACTTGCCGTTGCATCCAGCAAAACAGTCTCCAGCGTACAGGTCAAAAGCATGTTGTTTCCGGCTTCCGCCGAAGGTTGAGATAAATTTTCCTGTACCTGAATACTGGTAGAACAACTAAATTGATTGGTGATATCCGTGACTGTTAGTTCGTATAAACCCGGTGCATTAACACAGGGGAACAGCGTGGTTTCGCCGCCGCACAGGCTTCCGTTTAGAGTTGTCCATTCATATTCAAATTCCGGACCTGTAGAGGAAGCACCTGCATCCAGGTAGATGGTATCTTGGATACAGGTCAGTACTGGCGGGGCTGCAACCTCACAATCAGGAAAACAGGCTACCGGAGAGAAAACCTGGATACTATCCACGGCAGTGCAGGAATTTGTTTGATCAGTCACCATTAAATAGACCATGGCAAATGGTACATCGGGATCAACTTCAATGAGAGCCGCTTGCGGATCAGTCAGAATGGTACCATTCGAAACGGTCCATTCATATAAATAATCCGGATGTTGCACAGCACAAGTATCACCAACCAGCGCCGAAATCGAACCGCATTCTATTTGATAAGATGTCGGTAGGCAGGGTGCCGGATAATCTCCATCCAGGCCAATTAAAACGGCATCCGAAGCAGCGCAACCATTAATTGTATCCGTCACAACGATACTATATATCCCAGGTTCATTAATGGTCGGCATCAGCCCGTCGCCTCCGATAAGTTCTATACCATTGATGTCTGTCCAGTTGTAAATAAACTCCGGTCCGACAGAAGATCCCGTTCCGTCTAGTGAAAAATTATTGCCCAATGTCGAACAATCCAAAAAGAGTCCGGGACCAGCCTCTGCAATAGGCGAATCTAAATCCTCAAAGACCTGAACGGTATCCACTGAGGTGATGTTCAGAACTATATTGGTTACCTGTAATTCATAGGTTCCGGCAACAACAGCCGGGTTTACAGTATCCTCCCCCTCAATAATCATCCCGGAAATCGCTGTCCATAAATAAGTTATATGTGGCCCGGATTCCGAAGCACCTGCATCCAGTGTATCGTATGGGAAGTTGGTACAATTGATTACACCGGGTAGGCCGGCTGCAGCAAATGGCAGGCAAGCTACCGTGTCGATATAGGTATTTACCGAATCAATCGTAAAACAATCGTTAACCTGATCCTCTACCTGCAAATAATAGGTTCCCAGTCCGCTTACCTCTATTTGAGCCAGGCTTGGGTCGGTCAGGATAGTCCCCCCACCCGACCAGGTATATACGACATTTGGATTGTTGCTTGAATTGCTTCCATCCATGGTGGCTTGTCCGGTCAGGCAATCGAGCGCCTGATCGGGACCTGCATCTGCAACAGGCAGCGACGCATCTGCCAATACCTCCACACAAGCGGTATCTGCACACAGATTTATGCCATCAGAAACGACCAGGCAGTAATTGCCGGGAATGCCTACCGGTAGAATGGTATCCGTACCGACTACCTGCCCGTCTGCATCATACCAGGCATACTCGATAAATACGCCCACCGAAGAGTTTGGTCCGCCCAGGGTGTCGAGCGGCGTATCACACGTGAGAGGCCCAGCGCTGCCAACATCAGCTACTGGTACCACCTGCTCTTGCTCGATGAATACGGTATCACTTGAAGTACAGCCGTTGTTAATATTAATGACATTCAATACATAGGTATCACCTGTTTGAACTGTTAGTTGGATTTGATCTCCCAAAAAGCCTCCGTTACTATCCAGCCATTGGTAAATAAATTCAGGTCCCTGCGATGTAATAGCGGGATCACCCATTGTAAATTGAGTCTGTACACAATTAATTATGGCGCCAACACCCGCCTCGGCAATTGGACTCAGCGTATCTATTGCCACCTCCACGGAGTCCATACTCACGCAACCACTACTAATATTAGTAATGGTAAAATAGTAGGTTCCAGGCGCATTGGCATTTACCTGCAGATTATTCGGATTTCCGGAGATCGAGCCTTCCTGGGTTGTCCATTCTGTCTGCAAACCCGGTCCGGAGTCTGAACCACTGGCATCCAGCGAAACGACCTGGTTCATACAGGTCAATGTATCCGGTTGTACAAGTTGGATGAAGGGCAGGATTTGATCGAGGGTAACTTCCGCAGAGTCTGTGCTCACACAACCAGTGGACAGGTCAGAAATGGTCAGATAATACCAACCTGGACTCGATACCGGAGCTTGAAGCGAATCAAACCAGGTTACATCAACACCCATTGAATCATCCCAATCCAATATAAAGTTTTCGTTGTAGCTGTCGGACCCATCCAGGGTGTAAATTGGTTCGGTGCAGGTTAGCACCCCATCCGGACCAGCATCTACGAAGGGATATACTACATTATCAACTACCTGCACGGAGTCGAGTGCCTGACATCCGGTAACGGTATTGGTTACCAGTAGGAAAAACATGCCCGGCAAGGCCACTGTTGGTTGCAATTCGGTTTCGCCAGATACGATATTGCCCGGTAAGCTGGTCCAGAGATATTCAAAATCCGGGCCGACAGCTGATCCTGTTCCATCCAGTTGAAGCGAGGTAGTATTACAATCCAGGGTATCCGGGAGACCTGCTTCTACAGCGGGTAGTTCATTATTTGTAATTATTGTTACTGAATCAAGCGCCATACAAGCAGCCTGTTCGACCAGGAGGTAATAGGTTCCGCCGGCATTTGCAAAAGCAGTAATTTGATCAAGTGGTCCGGCCAGATTTCCGTCGAGTGTTGACCAGTTGAGGGAACCCGGACTGGTGCCCGTTCCATCTAATATCTGGAAGGTGGAAATGCAGGTAATGGTATCCGGTTGGGCAATGACAACCTGTAAATCCAAAACTGTCAGATCCAAGGTTACCAGGCTATCACATCCCATAGGGGTCTGGAGCAAGACCTGGTAATTTCCGGAGCTGGAGAAATCGGTATTTCCGACAGTGAATACTTCTCCGATGCAAATTGTATCCACCAGATCGGTCTGGATTGGATCCAGCACCAGGAGATCAAGCAGTACCAGGCTGTCGCAGCCATATTGGTTAGCAAGGAGCACTTCGTGCATTCCGCTTACGCTGAAAGTAGAATCTCCTACCTGGTATATTTCATCATCGCAGATAGTTTCCATAAGCTGAGTCGTATCCAGTGGGATGACTGTCAGGTTTAGGTTGACGACACTATCGCATTCGGCGGAAGTCTGAAAAATCAGATCATATAATCCGGCATCCAGGATGGTGGTATCCCCTATTTCGTACATATCACCTGCACAAATGGTGTCGAGCAGGGCGACTGGTGCGGGTGGTGCTACGATTGTGATATCAATGCAATTATTATTGATATCGCCACAAAGCATATTCAGGTCGATCAGCATATAATCGCGCAGGTCCTGTACGGTAAAAAAACCATCTGGATCGGGGATATTCAAGGTATCGTCCAGGCGATAGGAAAAGCCACAAACGGTATAAAAACCGGGCACCTGATCGCTCAGATCCGGGATGCTGTCGTATTCGAGGATAACCCCGTTTTGGTCGGAAATAATATAGGTATAGCCATATTCCAGAGTATCAGGTTCGCCTAAAATAAAATCCGGCGGGATATCGAGGGTTAGTCCGGGATGCCCTTCACAGAGTTCCAGGTCGGGGTAGGCCGAGAGCGAACCAGCTTCGGCATCGCAGCAGAGAATACCGGTCTGGTCGCACAGAATAATTTCAAAATTGAGTATTTCCCCGGAATAGGTGGACGGGCTATTTTCATACAATAGACACCAGGAGCCATTTGCCGGTCCTGAATTAAAGGACTCCAGACAACCTCCGCCGTAAGGCAAATAAGACCCGGATATAAATCCGCCGAAAGGCCAGTTTTGGTTATTTGTCCATACTTCTTCCAAGGGGTTTCCATTCACGGTATCGGGTATGGGTGCCACGCTACAGGGTACAAAAATGACATCCCAAAGCACTGAATTGGTCGTACCAAAAACATTGATATTTGGTCCCATCAACTGCACCGTATCGCCTCCCGGAGAAACCAGCCAAAGCTCCAGATCCCAAATATGCTGGTGCATAAAGGTTATTTGAACCCCGCAGACGCCCTGATTGGGGTTGGCTAAGTCGTTGTTCAGGGCATCTGTAACATCAAAGCAGATTTCTCCAGTGGAGTTAATAGGAATAGAAGCCGGGCAATTGCCACTGCCTTCACAATCGCAATCCTGGGCAAGGAGTATCTGAGGCAAAAAAATTGCCAGGCAGGATATGATAAATGGGATAAAAAGTGGGCGCATCGTCATTTTGCTGTCCCTTGTTTATTAAATCGGCTATACAAAAGTAATTGGGATAAAGTTGTCTCCGTAATCAACTCAATAATCATCAAAACTAACACTTTCCGGCCGGGTGATAGTGTACAAAAAGGGATGTTTTAGATTATTTGAGCCAAAACAGGGGAATTTTCATAAATTTTAGACACCTGTTTCTGTTGATGTGCTGCCTGGAAGCCACCAATCCAATTTACCTGGGCATTCAAATTGGTCAGGGCTACCAGGAAGTAAAAGAAGAAAGCTGCGAGGGAAAGGGTTGTGATTTTCATACTATCAGGCTTTTATCGTTTCCGATTTTGTTCCTGACAAAGATAGGGCTGGTATAGGCCTCCAAAACAGCGTGAAAACAGGGGAAATGAAAAACCCGGGGTAAATACGGGGGGCGGAGACTAAATTTTGAATGTTGAATTTTTAATGACTTGAATTACCGGAAACATCCAAGGGCAAGCGGATTGGACATAAAACTTAGAACGAGTTTATTGATTTTCTCGAATGATAGATGCACCTTGTGTAGGTATGTTTGTATGAAATTTATTTTCAATAGATTACTACATAGAGCTATACCAAATGGGAATTTCCGTATTTTGGGTTTACACTTTAGCTAATTTTTTGATTATGAAAAAGCATGTATTCAAATTTATGCCTTTAAGTGGAATTATTGGCTCTATCCTCTTTGCTACTACCAGCTTAATATGTGGATTTTTACAACCTGATTATGATACACTTAATAATTTCGTGAGCGAATTAGGTGCAACTAACTCTTCCACCGAATCATTAATGAATTACCTCGGTTTTATACCTTCTGGAATACTTTTCAGCCTTTTTGGGTTATCCCTGTTAATGGGAGTCTCCAAAAATTTAATTTCAAGAATTGGTTCCCTGTTCATAATGCTTTTTGGACTTGGAATGACAATGGCCGGGATATTTTCTTGCGACCTGGGGTGTCCTTCAGGAGGAACAACGGAATCCATAATTCATGACAGAGTATCTGCGGTAACATTTATATCTGCAATTTTTGGAATTATTCTACTGGGGTTTTCATTTAAGAAAATGAGCATTTTTAAGAATATTTCTATTTATACAATTTGCACAGGTTTTGTTTCTCTTACGTTTTTAATTATCATGATAAACTCATTCGAATCCAGAAACTTAACCGGATTATGGCAGCGATTGCTGTTATTATCAATTTTTTCCTGGACAATTATAGCCAGCCTTAGAGTATTTAAAAATTTTGATGAACTGAAATCCAATTCGGATTGAAAAACGGAGTATTCACCTAAACCATTTGCCAGTCATAATTAAAAAAATGGAATTTAAACCGAAGTCCAGGGATTACAGGAAAAAAGTTGAAGCAAGTTTTAATCAACAAAAGTTTATGCAGTTGATTAATGCTAAACTAATTGACATTCAGCCTGGTTATTGTGAAATTGAACTTCCATACAACGAGCATCTGACACAACAAAATGGTTTTTTCCATGCTGGAATAATCAGCACCATAGCGGATAATGCAGCCGGTTATGCCGCATATTCATTAATGGCTGAAGGTTCTTCGATCTTAACAGTTGAATTCAAGTTAAATCTTTTGTCTCCTGGTGATGGCGATATGCTAATTAGCAGGTCAAAGGTTCTTAAAAATGGCAGAACATTAACAATATGCAGGTCAGAAGTATTTATAGTTAAAAATAAAACAGAAAGACTCTGTGCCGCTTCACAATCTACTCTAATTGAGCTAAAAAATAATACCAATGAAAAAGCAAACTCCATTTAAAAAGCAGACCATCTTATTATTTTTTGCAGGTACTTTATGCATGAGTTTTACTTTATTGACAAGGCACTTTTTCGAGACACCTTTAGATACTGCTGATTTTTTAAAAGGCCTTGGTGTTGCATTTATTATTTCAGCGTTGTTTATTCAGCGAAAATTTGAAAAGAAAGAGCAGTTACACCAATAGCGAATTGGCTTGAGTCGTTTTCACTTGCCACTACGGCTGTCCACTTTCTTGCAGCCCGGTTACTAAATCCCCAACATACTCTAAACTATTTGCGTGTTGTTTAGGGTCATTGACATTGTCAAATAAATAAATTAGCAAATAAATCCTCCATACAGGAGGTCTCAAAAAAATAAAACCTAAAGCATGAAAAAGCAATTTAGCCTCCTTCTTGCTATTTTATTGGCTATAAGCAATTTAGCCTGGTCGCAGAATACCCTTACTGGAAAAGTGATTGATGAAACCGACCAGCAGCCTTTGATTGGGGCATTGATCCAGCTTCAATCAAACGGAAAAGGGACAGTCACGAATGAGCAGGGATATTTTAAATTAGAAATTACCCCAGGTACAGATGTACTCATCATCAAATATTTGGGGTATGATGAAAGTCGCATTGATGTCAATTCCAATACATCTGAGATAGGTGTAATTGAAATGAAACGAGGCAATACGACTCTTGATGAAGTCATTGTAAGTGCTTCACCCAATAATTATAAAGGAACATTTAAGGGGAGTAATTTCAGGATTAACCCACTTACTCTAAGAAATATGAATCCGCTCAGTACGGAGGAAGTACTTCGAAATGTGCCGGGAGTAAATATTGTCGGAGACATGGGACTGTCTAACCGACCAAACATCAGTATTCGCGGTTCTTGGGGTAGAAGGTCAAAAAAAGTACTGCTCATGGAGGACGGCACCCCTTCCGCCCCTGCGCCATACATCGCACCAGGGGCCTATTACAACCCCGTGAGCGACCGCATCACCTCCATTGAAGTATATAAAGGAGCGGATATGCTGCGTTTTGGACCAAATAACATGTACGGAGCAATCAACTACATTACGGCACTGCCGCCACAAAAACCAGAGTTAAGGATCAAGTTGATAGGTGGTCAACGAAACTATCAAACAGGGCTTTTATCCTATGGAGGCACCTGGAACAACCTCGGAGCATTGGTTGAAGGCGTTTACAAAAAATTTGATGGTTTCACAGACAATTCATCGGTTGAAGTATTGAATTTGAACGCTAAGATATTCGCTAAACTTTCTGACAATCAATTTCTCTACTTTAAGGTAAGCGGACAGTTTGAGGATAACCAGGCATCTTTAAGTTCGCAAACACCATTCACTTTTGATAACGCTCCCCGAGAAAACCCACTGGACGCTGACCAGTTTACCATGCGGCGTTATGGGGTGGACATCATCCATAAATGGCTGCCAAAAAGTAATTTGAGTTTTACCTCAAAAATTTATGCCACAGACTTTGAGCGAGATTGGTGGAGACAGGTTACAGCTAAGGTTAAAGCATCGGAAGCGAGAAATTACCTGGGGGATGAAATTTTCACTGATCGTTACAGCTATTTGGAAGGAAAAACTTTTGGAGAAGAAGACTATGTTATTGTAGGCCGAGTGGTGGACGGTCATGAAAGCACCACGGACAGCCGTTGGACCTATACTGTAGCCGGCTTCAAAGAGACCATGAACTATAATTGGTACGCCTTTGGGGAAGAACAACAATTGGAAGCTGCCATCAACTTACATCGTGAAACCTTCAAAGACCGTTTTTTAGTAGCAGACAGCAGTCGTTGGGCAAGACACGGAACAACAACGACCGATTTATGGTACCGCCTTTGGTCTGTCAATGGTTTTATCCGAAATGAATTTAACATCGGCAAATGGGGCATCACTCCTATTATCCGATTGGAGCACGTGGATATGTACCGACAGAATTTGATTGCCGTTGCTCAAAACCCAAACATCAGCAGTACCGAAGAAGGCAGGGAACCAAATGTGTACACTCAATTCTTAGCAGGCATCACGGTAGATTATCGCATAAAAAAAGGCGAAATTTACGGAAGCATCTACCAGGGAATGATTGCCCCGTCTAAGGTATTCGGTTTTTTGGTTGAGCAAGATGGGATTGTTACCAACCCACTCGCAGGACAGAGTATCAACATTGACCCGGAATTAGCCTGGAACAGAGAAATCGGTTGGAGGGGAATTTTATGGATCAACCGAATTGACGGTCAAGTCACCTACTTCAATAACACAAGTCGAAATTTTTACGCTGGCGGACGAAATGAAGTATTTGCGGAATTAGGCAAAATCAATGTTCAGGGTTTAGAAGCAGCCTTTGGCGCTGAAATTTTCAATATTAACAAGCACCAACTCCGCTTTTTAGGTAATATAAATGTGATGAAGTCAACAGTTTTAGAAGGTAGATTAGTAGATAAAGACCTTTTTTCACAAGTGATCCATAGCACAGCCACTCAGGATGAATACATCAATATGGTGAATGACAACCGCGATGCGTTTGAAGTTTTTGTTTCAGACGGTGCCGGGGGTGAAATCCTTTTAACAGATGAAACTATTGACCAATCAGATTTCCAAAATATCACCACAAGTAGTATTCGATTTGGAGATAATGGCATTTCAGATGCAGAAGCACCCTACACGCCAAAGTTTAATGCAAGCATCGGATTGAATTACGATTACCAAAACCTGTCCATTGGTTTTAGCGGACATTTCGCAGGTGCGCAATTCACGGAGTTTCATAATTTCACTAGTGAATCTGCGGATGGGGCAATCGGCAAGCTGCCTGCCTATTATTCGATAGATGCATTTGTAAATTATAACTTCACAATTGGGAAAAAGCTCCACATGACCGCTTTTATGAACGGGAAGAATATCACGAATGAGATTTACAGGGCTTCCCGATTGAACCGTGCCACATCAGGCATATTTGGAGGAGGATTCAGTCAGATAATCTTCGGAGTGAATATAAAAATATAAAGCCCTGCCTGCTTTCTGTTTGAAACAGAAAGCAGGCAGGTTTTGCGCGTCGTTGACAATCCCATTGGCTTCGCTTCGGGTATATAAGGTATTTGCAGAAGGGAATAAGATCTTTCTATCAATAATGCAGGCAGATCAACATTTTTTTTCAACAGGTTACCTGTTTTATACTATTCCCTCCGGCCAAAACCAGCAGCTTATGAATTCCATTTTAAACATTACACCTCTGAAGGTTATATATATATTGAAGGGCCGGGGAAAAAATGGAAGAAGTAAAGACATTACGAGTTGCAGGCAACTTGATAAAAAAATAAAATGGTTTTAAAAAACAGTTCACTCTTAAAACATACTTCCCTCATTAACGGAAAATGGGTAGCAGCCGACAGCGGCAAGACCTTCCCGGTGATCAATCCGTTTGATGGGACACAAATAGGAACCGTACCCGACATGGGGGCTGCTGAAACCAAAGCCGCCATTACAGCTGCAGCAGAGGCGTTTCCAGCCTGGCGGGACAAGACCGCGGCCGAACGAGCTACGATTTTAAAAAAATGGTATGCCCTGCAAATGGAAAACCTGGATGATCTGGCCGTATTACTCACCACCGAACAAGGGAAACCACTGGAAGAGGCGAAGGGAGAGATTCGCTATGGCGCATCCTTTGTTGAGTGGTTTGCGGAGGAAGCCAGACGGGTGTATGGGGATGTCATTCCGGGCCACGGAAAAGGGCTGCGTATCATGACTATCCGGCAGCCGATCGGGGTAGCTGCAGCCATTACGCCCTGGAATTTCCCCAATGCAATGATTACCCGAAAGGTAGCTCCTGCACTGGCGGCCGGCTGTACGGTAGTTATTAAACCTGCTGAAGATACGCCACTTTCAGCCCTGGCCCTGGCCGTATTGGCTGAGGAAGCCGGATTTCCACCTGGCGTCCTGAATATTATCACTACTCGTCAACCAGCTGCCGTCGGAAAGGAGTTGACAGATAACCCGCTGGTGCGTAAATTGTCATTTACGGGATCTACAGAAGTAGGAAAATTACTCATGGCACAAAGTGCCGCTACAGTAAAAAAACTGTCTCTGGAACTGGGGGGAAATGCCCCCTTCATTGTCTTTGACGATGCTGACCTGGAGGCAGCTGTAGCAGGTGCCATCGCCTCCAAGTACCGCAACGCCGGACAAACCTGCGTATGTGCCAACCGCATGTACGCTCAGGCTGGCATTTATGAAAAATTCACTCAGAAACTCGCCGAAGCAGCCAATAAACTGGCAGTTGGAAACGGCATGGACAGCGGTATAACGATTGGTCCGCTGATCAATAAGGAGGCCCTGGAAAAAGTGCAACGGCTGGTAGATGATGCCACCAGCAAAGGCGCAAAAGTATTAACTGGGGGAAAACTAAAAACCGTAAATAGAGGAGGCTCATTTTACGAACCAACTGTATTGACAGGCGTATCTTCCGAGATGGACATTAGCTCAGAAGAAATTTTTGGCCCAATCGCACCGGTCATCAAATTTGAGACAGAAGCAGAAGTAATCCAAATGGCCAATGATACTCCGTTTGGCTTAGCTTCTTACTTTTATGGAAAGGATTATGCTCTTATCTGGCGAGTAGCCGAAGCATTGGAATACGGAATGGTTGGCATCAATACAGGAATGATTTCCACTGCGGTGGCTCCCTTTGGCGGCATAAAGCAAAGCGGCTTCGGACGGGAAGGCTCTAAGTATGGCATGGAGGATTTTTTGGTCATGAAATACCTCTGTTGGGGTGGCGTAGAGTGAGTAGGATTTCAGGAACAACAAAATCAATCGGTTAATAATACATTGAGAAAATAAATCAAAAAAAAATGAATCCAATTTTTCAATATATTATTATTGAGGCCGCAAAAAATAAATTTAAAAAAAAGAAAATAAAACCCTCTTCAAAGCAAATTGAAAGAGAAGTACAAAATGCAAAGGTTGAGCTCACGCATTTTATCCGGGATAGTTTTTTAATTCTGCTAGGTGTCTTATCTGCAAGTTTTGGACTAAATGGGTTCCTGCTACCAAATTCTTTTCTTGACGGGGGTGTAACCGGAATATCTCTTATCACTTCAGAATTAACAGGAATATCACTCTCTGTCTTAATTGTTTTGATAAATATTCCTTTTATGGTAATAGCATACTCAACCATAAGCAGACAATTTGCTGTGCGGAGTATTATAGCTATTTTACTACTTGCTTTCACCATTCATTTATTTCCTGTTACGACCATTACTGATGACAAATTGTTAATTGCTGTATTCGGTGGTTTCTTCTTAGGCCTGGGAATAGGTTTAGCAGTTCGTGGAGGTTCTGTAATTGATGGCACGGAGGTTTTAGCCGTTTTTATTAGCCGTAAAACTTCGATGACAATCGGTGATGTAATATTGATTTTCAACATTATTATTTTTGCTGTCGCTGCCTATGTGTTTTCTATAGAAATTGCGTTGTATGCTATCTTGACTTATTTGGCTGCTTCCAAAACGGTAGATTTTGTAATTACAGGGGTTGAAGAATATATTGGTGTTACAATCATATCAGATAAATCAGAAGAAATCAGATTGGCCATCATTGAAAATTTGGGCAGGGGATGTACCTTATACTCCGGAAAAAAGGGATTTGCAAAAAGAGGTGAACCATTAAAACAGACAGATATCGTATATACCCTGGTCACACGACTGGAATTGTCAAAGCTGCAAACCGAGCTGGATAAAATTGATAAAGACGCCTTTATCGTAATGCACAGTATTAAAGATGCCAAAGGAGGAATGATCAAGAAGAGGCCACTTAAATAATACTCCCACAGAATAGGCTTAAAGTTACACTTTCCCTATGCCACTACTTTTTGAACATAAAATAAAAGCAAGCAGAAGAGTTTACAGTTTTTTTCATCAAAATGAGTTTCTCTTTTTGTTTCCGCTCATTGCCCTTATTTATGTACTCCAGGCCTCCCTGGCTATTTTTCTAAAACTGCCCATAGCTATTATGCTGCTTTATAGCAGTTATTCGATATATCGGAACACACCTTTTGATTATGAAGTTGTTTAAGAATGCCTGCTGAGGTTCAGGGAATTGATTTTTTATTCCAATTGAGGCTTTTTTTGAGCCGCATAGCAGCGCTACGGGGCGATAAAAAAACGAAAAGTGGAGTGAAAAGGCTTTTCCGGAAACCAGTGAGGTGTTTTTAAACAACTTCTAAAATAAGATTCAATTAACTCCAAAGAGATTGATCATTATTAAGGTTCGGGAAGAAAAATTAGATATTCCAATTGAGGAGATGAAGTCAGTTTCTCTAAAATACGGGCTGATCATCGAGATGCACAATGGCGAACGTTATACAATCAGTAGTTCTAGGTGGGGGCTTAAAACAAGCCAAGTAAAAAATTTACAAAGCCTCCTGGTTGAATTGATCGAAAAACTAAACAAATAGACTATACCCAGACTACTTACACTTAGGGTTTTGTAATTTTAGTTTAGTTGACATTTCAATGCTTATGGAAAAATTAATTAAAATAATATCCAATTTAATTGGCCAGGGGCGAGCATTCAAAATATTGTTCAACCTGTCACCGATGTACAGAAGAACTGGCGGACGGCTACTGGAAGTTTCCGATGATTTTCGGCTGGTTAAAATAAAACTGCCGCTAAATTATAAAACAAGAAACTATGTTGGAACCATTTATGGCGGACACATGTACAGTTGCGCAGATGGAATTTACATGGTACAGCTCATCAATATATTAGGTAAAAATTATGTGGTATGGGACAAATCGGCTACCATTCGATTTAAACGTCCGGGCGACAAAACACTTTATGCCGAATTCCTGATTACAGACGAATTATTACAAAAAATTGAGGATGACATAAAACAGCATCACGAAAAAGATTTTCATCTTTTTGTGAATTTGACAGACAAGGCCGGTAACATTTATGCGGAAATTGAGAAAGTGATTTACATTGCTTCCAAGGAATTCTACCAGAATAAAAAGAAAAAGCGTACAGCAGCAAATTAATTAAAAATGAAAAAAATTCGAACCGCGCTATTATCCTACGGCATGTCTGGTAAAATATTTCATGCTCCTTTTTTAACCCTCCATCCCGGTTTTGAATTAACGGGTGCCTATGAACGAAGTAAAAAACTCATCCAAAAAGACTATCCGGAATTAAAAAGTTATAAGTCGCCAGAAGCATTGCTTGAAGATGATATTGATTTAGTGGTCGTAAACACTCCGGTTGACACCCATTATGAGTATGCCACCCAAGTACTTAAAGCGGGAAAACATGTACTCGTTGAAAAAGCATTTACTACCACTGCCAAGGAAGCCGAAAGCCTAAAAAAATTAGCTGCAAAAAAAGGACTAAAACTTACCGTTTACCAAAACCGCCGCTGGGATAGTGACTTTAAAACCGTAAAGAGAGTTCTGGACTCAAATATTCTGGGCGAAATTGTAGAAGCAGAAATACGCTTTGATCGGTACAACCCTTTATTAAGTCCGAAGAAATGGAAAGAATCCCCAAATGCCGGAGCCGGCATTTTAAAAGATCTCGGGCCCCATATTATAGATCAGGCATTAAATTTATTTGGTTTCCCGGAGGCTGTATTTGCCGACATCCGTAAATTGAGAGACCATTCTCAAGTGGATGATAATATAGATATCCTGCTCTATTACCCGGATAAACGGGTTCGATTACATGCCGGATTTTTCAATAAAGAACAAACTCCTGGTTTTATCCTGCAAGGGCGCAAGGGTAGCTTTTTTAAGGCCCGGGCTGATGTGCAGGAGGATAATTTAAAAACAGGAGCTAAACCCAACCTAAACGATTGGGGTACCGAGCCTAAAGATAAAGAAGGGATCCTGCATGTAATCAGCAATGGTAAAACCACCCGCAAAACGATACCAACTATACAGGGAAATTACTTCGGAATTTTTGACGGAATATATAAATCAATACGCGAAGGATTAATTGAACCGGTTACTGCCGAAGATGGTTTAAAAGTTATGCGTATTATTGATGCGGCGCTGCGTAGTGCCAAACAAAAAGCAATAGTAAGCCTATTTAGATTATAGGTTATAGGTTATAGGTTATAGAAATCCACATAAATGGCCGATAAAATAAACACAAAAAAAGAACAGCTCAACAACCCGTTACATGGTGTTAAGTTGAAAGATATACTTGAATATCTGGTTGAAAAACATGGATGGGAAAAACTTGCATTGGAAATCAATATCAACTGCTTTAAAATTAATCCTTCCATTAAATCAAGTCTTACATTTTTGCGAAAAACGCCCTGGGCGAGAGATAAGGTGGAGCAGCTTTATTTAAAAATGATTCAGGAATAAATACGACATCATCACAACCCGGCACCCTATTGTCACTCCAATTTGTTTAATAGGCTTGTCCAACTGGGCCGGAAACCCACCTTACCCGTTGGAAAACGGAGGTATTGCAGTTGTGTTGAGCAACTCCATTCCCTCCAGTTCTAAGAGAAGCCCAAACTGATTTTTGGCCCGATCCAGGTTTTGGTTTAGCCGCGATACAGGATAATAGGTATCTCCTGATAAATGATCCGCCAGAAAGCGAATAGCCTGCACCCATACGGTGCGCTTTACACCGTAAAGTAGTTGTTCTTGCTCTATTTCAGACAGACAATCACCGGCCGTTTCCAGAAAATCGGCATGCAGGATTTCTAAAAATTCCCGATTTAAAAAGGGCGAATCGGTGCTGGCATCATCTTCTGCCTTTCGGCTAATAAAGGAACGGGCCAGATAGCCAAACTCATCCAATATATTACCAGCCATCGCTGTATCCCAATCCAGAATGACTGCTATTTCCCGATTAGCATCAAACATAAAATTGGAAATCTTACCATCACCGTGGATCACCCGACTCCGAACCTCAGGCAGCTTACTATATGTACTCTTGGTGCTTAGTTCTTCATACAAATGGGAACAGGTTTCCCGGAGATATTCGGGTGCCTGTTGCCAGGCATTATAAAACTGATCAACCCATTTAGTTGCATTAAAAAACCCGGGAATCACCTCCTGCATAAGCTGAGGTGACAAATCATCCAGATATCGACACAGCTGCCCCATGACATTTGCAGCAGCCTTTATATCATCGACAAGTTCTGTTTGTTCTTTAACCTGGTATCCGCTCAAAAATGGCATAACACGCCAGGGTTTGCCTTTTGGCGAATAATGGATCAATGCTCCGTTTGGCCAGGATAAAAACTCCGGCAACAAATAGGGAAAGTCCTTTTCGTGCAGATGCTTTTGGATACGTTGAAAATTTGACATTACCCCCGGCAAGTCAGGAAAAATATCCGGATTTAATTCCTGAAAAACCAGGTCCGACGTCAAAGTTTGTACCCGAAAAGTTTGATGAATATGACCTCCGGAAAGTTTGTTCCAGCTTCGTAATTGCTGTTCCGAACTAAACTCGGCCAACAGCAGGATTAATTCTTCTTCCATAGCGGATTAGGATATTGCCCCTGGGTCTGATACTGTTGCATGGCCGCACGTACCCGCTGAAAATCGGATGCAAAGGTCAGACCATACCAGGGGCCTCGGGCTTCTACCAATTCAATCGGCCATTCTTCTTCGATGATTCCGGATTGAATTAAGGCGGGTAAAAACAGTTCTGAATTTGCCTGATCGGCAAAAGTGATCATTACCTCCACCGCTATTCGAAGCTGTGAAAAAATACGCTTATCCAAGCGCCAACAATTCATGGATACAGGCATTTCCGCTTCGAGCACCTGATGCTCACCCAATTCCGAATATCCTTTGATCAAACCCTGCTCCAATTGGATTTGCGTATACTCTTCAATTCCGGCCAAATATTCACTTCGACGCAGACAAACAGCCCGATTAACAGCGCCGGAGTCTGACAGGGTTTCTGCCAGGGGAAAAGCCGCCAATCCCATCGTTCCTGATGGAATTTCCAATAACCTTTGGAAGGCATTCGGCCCGTAATAATCATCCGCATTGATCAAGAGAAAATCGGAGGCCACTTCCTGCTCGATGGCCAGCAAAGCATGTCCTGTCCCCCAGGGAGTTTCACGGGTTTGTGGATAGGTTTCGGGCAGCAGTTCATCTGGTTGCTCAAATAACCGTACGATCATTTTTGCTTTCCAGCGTTGCTGAAGATCTTGCCAATCAGACTGGCTACCCGGTTTAATAATCAGCCAGGCCTCTCCTACTCCACTCTTCCAGGCTTCATACATATTAAACTCCATCAGGAATTCACCCGACAGGCCAAGAGCAGCCAATTGCTTATTTCCACCAAATCGGCGACCGGCACCGGCCGCTAAAATCACTAAAGGGATATTCATAGGATTGATCTAAAAGGCTCCCATAGCGAATGTGTTCTTTCTGTCGGTCCAACGACCCCGGGTAAAATCTGGAATAGCTACAGAGCTGCTCCCAAGAATAATAGATTCTTCCGAAAGCGGGGTGATTGAGAGCCAGGTCGCTGCATCATACACATCTATGGGCGGTTCTGTACCAGCTTTGCCGCATTCAATAAAGGCATTAAACAAGAAATAATCCATTCCGCCATGGCCGGCACCGATGGCCTTTTGTTCATCCTCCTTCCAAAATTTGTGATCATACCGTTGCAGGTAGGGCTCCGCTTCCTCCCAACGATGCTGCGGACTTTTTCCTTCAATATGAATTTTATCATTCACGTCCATCCAGAGTCCTTTCACTCCTTGCACCCGAAAGCCAAGTGAGTATGGTCTTGGAAGGCTGGTATCATGGTGCATCACAATGGTTTCCCCGTTACTGCTTCGCAGCATGGTTGTTACTTTATCGCCCAGTTTAAATTCAACCTTGGCATTGGGATGATTTATCCCGCCTTTTTCATGGTTGACAATATATTCATGCAAGCCCCGAGACTTGGATGACATGGAAGTAAGGTGTGTCAGGCGATTGCCCCGATTGATATTGATATACTGTGCCACCGGACCAATTCCATGGGTTGGATA
This sequence comes from Saprospiraceae bacterium, assembly GCA_020437105.1. Lineage (GTDB taxonomy): Bacteria > Bacteroidota > Bacteroidia > Chitinophagales > Saprospiraceae > JAAEZH01. Next base: position 2,860 of record JAGQWR010000168.1, on the reverse strand, counting down.
AAGTTCGCCATTCCGGTGGACGCTGTGTTTGGTACGCCATTGGGCTTCGCTAAATCCTTTCTCGCCAAACTCTACCCCACCGCCATAGGGTTGTTTGCCGTCATTAAATTTTACTTCCCGTAAATCGTGTTGGTAGCCACATTCCAGATGGATCATCTCTCCAAAAAGCCCTTCCCGAACCATATTCAGAACCGCCATCACATCTCGCCGGTAGCATACGTTTTCCAGAAAAAACAACGGCGTACCTGTAGCCTCATGGGTATTTACAAGCTGCCAGCATTCGTCCAGACTAAATCCGCCACATACTTCCATGCCGACATATTTACCGGCATACATACTGGCTATAGCCATTTCAGAATGCCAACGCCAGGGCGTAGCAATCACTACTGCGTCGATAGCCGGATCATCAAGTAGTTCCAGATAGGCTTTTTCATCCAGGCCATACACTTTTGGTTTAGGCTTATTCGCTTGAGCGAATTGATCCAGGCAGGCATCGATCATGACCTGCTGGATGTCGCAGATAGCCACTACCTCACAATCATTTCGCCGCAAGGCTAATTCTACATGATTCTGGCCACGTAAGCCGACACCAATAAATCCAAGTTGCAATTTACTCTTAGGTTTCTCCCGAAGAATACCAATGGACTCCGGCTTCGTTCCGACCAGTAGTCCGGCTGTAGCCAGACCTCCGTTTTGCATAAATTCCCGGCGGTTCATATTGTTGGTTTTAAGTTTATCCCGGAATTTAAAAAGAATTCCATGGAGTATATAAAAAAAGCAGCGGACAAAACTGCCCGCTGCTTTTTACTTCAAACTCACACTGGTTTGTGCAATGTTCCGCTGCGCGTGGAGAATCAGCTGCGCTGATTGTGGAGAACGGGCTCCGTGAAGCAGCCCAAACCCAAACTCAAACTCCCCCGATAGCTATCGGGGCAAACTTAAACTATCTCACCAGCGTCACATCTCCTTTTATAATCTCTACAAAACCATCTATATACTCCACTTCCGCAAACCAGGCAAAAACACCCGGGTTGAGCGGTTTCCCGCGGTAGTTTCCATTCCAGCCATAAGCCGGATCGTTTGGCAGGAAATTATAATATTGGTGTACCGTTTCGCCCCAGCGATTAAAGACCAGGAAGGAACGAATTTTTGCGACCGTACCTCCCGCAAAGATGTAGAAGACATCATTGTCTCCGTTACCATCTGGCGAGAAGATATTCGGCACATAAATATCGCGCTCTTTCTTAACAGCCACCGTCAGGAAGTCGGTATCCGGACAACCATTACTCTCGATCGTGACCGAGAAACTGGTAGTCTCCAGGGGGAAGGAAGATGTGAGTAAACAGGTATCACAACCAACCAGATCTGCTGGTTCCCACTGGATATAATCTATAGAATCTTCCGGAAGACTTGTTAACGCAAGTAGCTGAACTGAATCCCCTAACAAAATGATATTATCACCGTCCACCAAGGCGATTAATTCTACATTTACTTCCTGTGGTTGTAAAATGTTGATGGTCAGTAATTCCGTTTCACAACCATTGGCATCCTGCACCATGAGGGTATAAATCGCCGCCTCCAAATTGAAGTAGGTAGTCGTCTGTGTATAATCAGCTCCATTGAAGGAGTACATATACGGTGGCTGCCCGCCAACTACAGAGTCGATGATAATTGCTCCATCTGAATCCCCAAAACAGCTAACTGGCAACAGTGATACGAAAGGCATCGGCACCTCCTGGTCTGCTCCGATTTCTACCTGATCACTGGCAAAACAGCCAGTTGACTCATCTGTCACCGTCAGGGTATAGATGCCAGGCACAGATATTTCCGGATTAGGCAGCGTGGCATCCCCCGGGAATACTCCGACAGCTGCCGACCATTCATAGGTGATATTCGGACCGCTGCTGGAGGTTCCTCCAATATTGGTCACATCGTCAAAACAGGTCAGCACAAAGTCTGAACCGGCATCTGCATTCGGAAGGTCATTAATCACAACCGTTACGGAGGCACTGGAAGCCACACACGGGGCATTTGGTGTCACCGTATAATTGAAGGTATAAGTCGCGGCATTTTGCCCGGTAATATTGAATGTACCGGCAAAGGCATTAAAGGCGCCTCCTGTAGATGGTTGCAGGGATGTCTCTGTCCAGGTACCGCCACCATCTGCACCGACAAGCATATCACTCAAAGTGACTACAGCTGATTCGCTGGCACAGAAAGTCAATGCACCAGTCGGACTACCCGGGTTCAGTGCTTGCGACACTACAATCTGAGCGGTATTTGTGGTCAAACAACCCACAGGTGGTGCTGTTATCAATTCAAACTGTACAACATAGGTACCCGGGTCGGCATTTGCTGCATTAAAGACCGTACCTGTTAAAGTCGCCGGATTCGTACCGGCCGGTGTAGATAAAATAGTCCAACTTCCGGGAGCGGTCGTAATTTCAAGATCGGACAGATCAAAGGTTCCACCATCATTACAAAGGCTTGCTCCGGGAGCTAAATCCAGGCTGGGACATTCACAATCCTCTACAGTTACCTCCACGGTATAGGTCGATTCCGGACAAGGTGTCTGGGCGCTATTTGTCGTATAAGTAAAGGTATAAATACCAGGCGTTGCCCCATCAAAATTGAGATTCGGGAAAGCGCCCGTTGTGGCAGCATTGTCTGTATTAACCCAGGTTCCACCTGCATCACCAGCAGTAATCAGAGAACCAAAATCAAGCACTGTGCTCATTCCACTATCTGTACTGTTACAAATTGTGGCAGTTGGTGTTACGGTAGCTGTTGGAATCAGGTTTACGGTAATAAGCGCCGTTGCTCCCGCAACACCCACACAACCATTTGCATCCACTATACT
>JAGQWR010000167.1 GCA_020437105.1 Saprospiraceae bacterium | reverse complement strand
AGTCTGGGCTTTGCTTTTATTCCATACGAGCGAGCCGCTTTGCTCGAGGAGATAAAAACCAATCACCCCCGGCTGATCGCGCTGGAGGCCATGCAAGAAGTATCTCAACAAAGTAAGGTGGTGAATGAGCTGTCGGGCAAGCCTGTGATTGGTGTTGGAATTGACTATTTGTTGGTTACAAAACGCACAGATATGGATGTGCCCGGCAATGGTAAGGATGTACTGATGCCCAAAGTAAGTGTCACCCTACCATTGAATCGTACTAAATACGAAGCCAGAAACTTGCAGGAAGACATACTGATTCAGTCTCTGGATCACCGTAAGGAGGACCTTTTACGGACCCTGGAAGTACAGGTGGAGACGGCCCGGACCAATTGGCAGGAAGCGGAGATCGAACAGGGGTTTTACAAGGATCAGTTAAGTACGATCCAGGCGACTATTCGGGTCTTGGAGGAGCTGTATAGTACGAAGGGTCAGCGCATGGACGAGCTGATTCTCCTGTATAAGAAAGAATTGGATTATGAGCGCAAAAACCTGCTGGCGATCCTGAAAAGTCACCGGGCGCTATTATCAATCGAGAGTATGTTAATTGACTAAAATGAAGCAGAAAAATATATCCCTGATTATTGCTATTGGAATGCTTTTGGGGTTGGGAGTTGGTTATTTTTTATTTCGGCCTTCCGGCGAAAAGAAGGATCATGCAAGCCATTCTGAAAGGATGGATGGAGCAGAAACAATCTGGACCTGTTCCATGCACCCTCAAATTCGTCGCACAGAGCCCGGACTTTGCCCTATTTGCGAAATGGATTTAATTCCATTAGGTACCGGGAATAATTCTGGTAATCCCTTGGAGCTCCAAATGACTCCGGAAGCCATCAGGCTGGCCAATATTCAAACCACTTTGGTGAAAACAAGTCAGGCAGGTGATTCGAGGATGACCCTTTCGGGAAAGGTGCAGGAAAATGAGCGGAATGCGGCCAGTCTGGTAGCACATATTCCTGGCCGTATTGAAAAATTATTTGTCACGTTTGAAGGAGAGCAGGTACAAAAAGGGCAGCGGGTAGCTACAATTTTTTCGCCGACATTAATTGCAGCACAACGGGAATTACTTGAAGCTCAAAAATTGCAGGACATTAATCCGGCCTTATTGGAAGCCACACGCAATAAACTGCGCTTTTGGAAAGTACCGGAAAGTCTTCTGGAGCAGGTTGAAAAAAGCGGAGAAATTCAGGAAACATTTACATTGTTTGCGGATGTACCCGGAGTGGTCAACGATCGGCGCGTATCTGTTGGCGATTATGTTTCTGTTGGTGATCCGCTGTTTAATTTGATTGGCTTGCAAAGTGTCTGGGTTTTATTTGATGCTTATGAAGAGAATCTTGCAGATGTAAAATTAGGCCAATCGGTCGTGTTTACTGTTCCTGCCATTCCCGGAAGGGAGTTTAAGTCAACAATCAGTTTTGTCGATCCCCGCATTGATCCGCTTAGTCGGGTTGCCCATCTTCGAGCAGAAGTGCCTAACCCCGGCGGTATCCTAAAACCGGAAATGCTGGTAAGCGGGTCGCTGGAAACGGTGGCTAACGGAAACAGCGCTCTTGTTATTCCTAAATCAGCGCTATTATGGACAGGCGAGCGCTCTGTCGTTTTTGTTGAATTGGAAGAACGTACTATTCCAACTTTTGAATTTCGGGAAGTTCGTGTTGGAGCAGATCAGGGCCTTTTTTACGAAATTCTTTCCGGGTTGAAAGTCGGCGAGCGGGTAGTGTCTAATGGCGCATTCATGATTGATGCAGCGGCACAACTCAATAATCAGTTTAGCATGATAAATCGGATTATGGAAGCTCCTGCAAACGAAACACCTGATTTCAAAGATGTCCATTCGATAAGCTTCAGAATTGGACTGGAATCATTGGGTGCGCAGTATTTAACATTAAAAGATCAACTGGTGCTTTCTGATCCGGAGAAAAGCAGTCAGGCAGCAGCGGGCTTTTTAGGTGCACTGGAAAAAGTGCCGATGGAAGAGTTGAGAAACGCAGCGCATGTCTGGTGGATGAGCACGCTGGGTGATTTAGAAAAACATGCCAATCAAATAAAAGGTAGCCGGGATCTGGAAATTCAGCGAAGGCAATTTAGTTTTTTGAGCCTGTTGTTGATTCAGACTTTCGAGGCATTTGGCCTGGAGGGAAAGACCTTCTATGTGCAGCATTGCCCGATGGTGTTTGATAATGAAGGCGCCGATTGGCTGGCAGTAGAGAAAGAGATAAACAATCCTTATTTCGGAGATAAAATGTTGCACTGTGGATCGGTTACGGAGGTTATTAAACCTGCAAAATGACCGATGTAACTACTCCGATAGAGTGGAGTTCCACGCAAGTGGCAACCAGCTTGGGCTCTTTCAATAGTTTAGTAGATATAAATTCAATCAGATGATCAGGAACTTACATATTCGCAACATGGTGTGCTCCAGGTGTATAAAAGTGGTTCGACAAAACCTGCGAGGAATTGGTCTTGATGTGCAAGAGGTCAGCCTGGGAGTGGCAAAAATAAACATTCCGGAAAACGGCCTTAACTTGGATGATATTCGAAAGGCCCTTGAAATGGACGGGTTTGAATTGATACAAACACCACAACAAATTATGGTCGAAGCTGTAAAGCACGCATTGATTTTGCGATTAGAATCTGCGGACCCAAAAGAGCATACTCAAAAATTATCGGACTTTATTTCGGCGCGCTTAAAGCGTGATTACGCGGGGGTTAGCAAAAGCTTTTCAAAATCTGAGAAAATGAGTATCAATAACTATTATATCCGATTGAAATTGGAGAAAGCAAAGGAATTGATAAAATATGGTGAACTAAGTTTTAAGGAAATTGCTTTCAATCTCGGGTATTCTTCTCTTCAGCATCTTTCTGGCCAGTTTACCAAGACCTTTGGCCTGAGTATGAGTGATTATAAATTGCAAAAGCACCAGAATAGAGACCCACTTGATCAAATAGTATAACTAATCGGAATAATTTTGTAAATAAAACAACTCCGAAATGTCTTACTTCATTTTCTGAACCCGGAGCCATTTTGGAGCAAATTCAAATTTTTAAACACGAGACCATGAAGAATTTTTTTACACTAGTTTTTAGTGTGTTCGCATTAAGTGCAATGGCACAAAATGAAGTCAAAATCTATTTTAATCACCTGATGGGGGATGAAGCACTGACTATGAATACCGTGACCACTGCGGATGGTGGATATGAATTGACATTCACCCGGGTGGAGTATTATATTTCCGGAATTCAATTGATTCACGATGGCGGGCAGGTAACAGATGTTGCCGATACCTATTTGTTGGTTGATGCCGAGACGACCAACGCCGTTTCCTTAGGTACTTTTAATGTAGAGCATCTGGAGGGCCTAAAATTCTATATTGGTGTGGACGAAGCGCATAATCACCTGGACCCAGGTTCATATCCCGCTGATAGTCCATTGTCTCCACAAATTCCGACTATGCATTGGGGTTGGGCTTCTGGTTACCGGTTTGTGTGTCTGGAAGGCTGGACAGCGCCGGGTCAATCGCTGATTTATCAAATTCATGCCCTGGGTGATGATTACTATTATGCCAATAATTTGGATGCAGATATTACTGCTGTAAATGGAGAACTCAACATCGGCTTACAAGCTAATTATCTGAATATGCTATTGGGAATAGACGTATCGAGTGGCCTGGTGGTGCACGGTACATATGATGAAGCTATCGCACTGCTTCAAAATATGTCAATAGCGGTTTTCGAGATTGCAGATTTTGAGTTTACGGCAACTCAGGATGTGTTGGATAAGCAAGCAGTAAGCCTGTTTCCAAATCCGGCGAATAACCTGATCCAGCTTAAAATTGATCGTCCGACCAATAATGATCTTCAAATTACTATTCAGGATTTATCGGGTAAGCACCTGATGGCACTTCCTGGTGTTATTGGCATGCAGGAGATTTCAGTTGCCAATCTTCCAGCGGGGATTTACCTGCTACGCGTGACTCAGAATGGCTCCTTGGTTGATGTGGAGAAACTCGTTATTGGCCGTTAATTTTGAAGTTGAAGGGAATATATTTTATTCTGGGGATGCTGTCTTTATGCTTGGTTGAGCCAGGCTGTTTGAAAGACAGTATTCAGCCGGTACCAGCAGTAACCTGTTGCGGCCCGCAAATTCCGGTTGGATTTCCGGAAATGGACTTCCCTGTTGATAATGCATACTCTGAAGCAAGGTGGCGTTTAGGAAGACGACTTTTTTATGATCCGATTATGTCCAAAGACAGTTCGATCAGCTGTGCTTCCTGCCATCTGGCAAGTTATTTTTTTAGCGATACCCTATCATTCAGCCCTGGGGTTGACGATGCACCCGGTACCCGAAATGCACCTTCTTTGGTGAATGTCGGGTACCACCCGTACTTTACGCGAGAAGGTGGAGTGGCGACGCTGGAGATGCAGGTTTTGATTCCCATCCAGGAGCATAATGAGTTTGATTTTAATATTCTTCTTATTGCTGATCGGATGCGTGAAGACCCGGTTTATCAGCAATTGAGTTACGAAGGGTACGATCGGGAGCCAGACTATTATGTGATCTCTCGTGCCTTAGGTGTTTTTGAAAGAACCCTGGTTGGAGGAGACAGTGCGTTTGATCAATATGCATATCAGAAAGATAAAGCTGCTTTAAGTGCTGCCGAAATTCGGGGCATGGATTTGTTTTTTAGCGATCGGACCAATTGCAGTAGCTGTCACAGCGATTTCAATTTTACGAATTACGCGTTTGAAAACAACGGACTTTACGCAGAGTATCCGGATCCGGGGCGTTTCAGATTAACGGGGGATTCATCCGATTTGGCTCGATTTAAGGTGCCCTCTATCCGGAATATTGCCCATACGGCACCCTTTATGCACGATGGATCTCTTCCGGATTTGATGAGCGTGGTTAAACACTATAATTCCGGAGGTTTTTCTCACCCAAACAAAAGTCCGCTCATTAGGCCACTTGGGTTAACTGCATCAGAACGGATTGATCTCCTGGCATTTCTGAACGCACTGACGGATGAAAACTTTAATAAAGATGAACGATTTAGCAATCCGTTTTAGAACTGTTTTGTCGGAAATGACCTTTGCAGTTTTTCTGTTATTCGGAAGCCTTTGTTTCCTGGCATCCTGTGATCGGGATGATACCATTGTAGATCAGGTAGTTTACGATACAACACCTTTCCAATTCACTTATGGGAATTTTCCGGACCCCGACCTGCCATCCGACAATCCACTAAGCATTGCCGGGGTAGAATTAGGCCGGATGCTTTTTTATGAGAAAATGCTTTCAAAGGATGGTAGTCAGGCATGTGCTTCCTGCCATTTGCAAACAGATGCTTTTACGGATATCCGCCAATTTAGTGTTGGGGTAGAAGGCCTGAATGGAAAGCGACAGGCTATGGCAGCTTTCAATCTGGCCTGGCACCAAAATGGGTTCTTTTGGGATGGAAGAGCCCCGGGCCTTCGAGACCAGTCGCTGATGCCAATTCAGGATCCGCTGGAAATGAATGAAACCCTGGAGGGTGTCATTTTGAAACTATCGGGTTCAACGGCTTATCGCGACCAGTTTGTTCGTGCTTTTGAGAACGGAAAGATCAATGCGCTCAACATCAGTTTGGCTCTGGAACAATTTATGTTTACCATCGTGTCGGTGAATTCCCGTTATGATCAATTTGTAAAAGGTGAGGTAGAGCTAAGCGAAAGTGAGCAAAGAGGCTACGACCTCTTTTTTACCGAATATGATCCCTGGGGGTCAGAAAAAGGTGGGGAATGTTTTCATTGTCATGCCGGGTTCAATTTTACAAATGATCGGTTTATGAATAACGGACTGGATGCAGAAGCAGCCTTTACAGATGAGGGTCGATTTAAGGTAACCGGGGATCCCGCCGACAGGGCAAAATTTAAAGTTCCCTCTCTTCGGAATATAGCGCTTACTGCGCCCTATATGCATGATGGTCGTTTTGCTACTCTGGAGGAAGTACTTGACCATTACATTGCGGGTGTGAAAGACTCTCCAACGGTTGACCCCTTAATGCAATACAATTTGAACCCGGGACTTGATTTGGATGCGCAGGATAAGCAAGACCTTATAAACTTTCTGCAAACCCTTACTGACTTATCTCTTTTGGATAATGCGGCTTATACAAACCCATTTTAGTGTTGATTATATAGTAGGTCTAAGGTCGAGAGTTTAAAGTCTAAGCTTGGCCTATGACTCATAAGGTATTTTGTGAACCTACTTAGATCATACTATCCCGAATTTTGGAGCGATCTGAAGTTCGGGATATTTATTTTTGTACAACTTCTTATGTAATTTAAGCTGTTTTGAAGTCTTTCTCTTTGAATGTAGATATACTATGAGGTACCTGTTGGTCTTTTTTGTGTTTTTCTCCTGTTTTGAATCAATTCAGGCTCAGAGCAAGGACGCCTGGAGTGATCTGGAAGAAGCGCAGGCACTCCTGGATGCACGGAAAATCAAGGAAGCTAAGATCCAATTTGAAAAATGTTTTTTTGTCTTTGAAAATGCGGGAGATGATCTGGGCGTTTCCAAAAGTGCAGAAGGTTGGGGTAGTGCCCTGGCGTATGCGCATCAAAACGACAGTGCCTTAATTGTTTTAAAAACCGGTGTTGCTGCTGCTGAAAAATTGGATGGGACGGATCCTCTGGCGCAGATATTAAGTGTAGTTGGGGTGGTTTATCAGTTTATGGGACAAAATGAGGAGTCGCTCAAGACAAATTTACGAGTAGCGGCCTTATACCGAAACACGCCAGAGCTGGAGCTATATTCTTCCAGATTAATTCACATAGGTAACAGCTATCAGGCATTATTGGAATTTGATTCGGCAGAGTATTACTTCCGGGAAGCTATTCGCATTAAAGAAGAAATCAAAGACTCTCAGCTCCTTCATGTTGCTTATAATAATGCGGCACTGTTTTATGATCGGGCCCGGCCGTCTTATGGAAAGGCTGTAGAGTATTATTTAAAAGCTATCGAATCCGCGGAAGCTGCAAACATGTTGCCGAATGCTTCGGGTAGCCTAAACAATCTGGCGTCTTATTTAGTACGCCAGGGACAATATGAAAAGGGCGAAGAGTATGCTGCCAGGGCATTAATAATGGTGGACACCCTGGGCTTGAAGTTTTCAAAAGCGTATGTGCTAAATACATTGGGGTCTATTGCTCAATTTAAAGGGAACCTGGACGAAGCAGAAGATATTTATTCGAATGCTCTGAGAATTTTTCAGGAGTATGAGAATAAACCTCAGATAGCGCAGGGGTATCTCAGACTTGCACAGGTGCATTTAAAAAAACGAAATTATGAATTGGCAGAGCGATTTGTAGCCGAAGGAATGTTTCTCCTTTCGGAAATGGAAGAGCGTGATTCGGATGGAAGTTTTCAGCTTTTGCAAGCAAATATCCTGCTCGAAACTGGACGAATAGACGAAGCTGATCCCCTTTTCCGAAAAGTTTACGAACAGGCTATCCTTCAAAATGACCTTAGAATGCAGGAGGCTACCCTCATGGGGATGTCTAAAGTGGCTGCGCAGATAGAAGATTTTGAAGAAGCCTACCAATTACTACTGGAACATGGAATGGTACGCGACTCTATTGTAAGCATGGAGCAAAGTAAGTATGCCGCCCAGCTCGAAGCGGAGTATGAACGATCAAAAAAGGACGAAGCGATAAACAACCTGACATATTCCAATCAAATAAAAGATCTGGAATTAAGCAATCGCAAGAAGCAGATTATTCAGTTATCTGCAGGCGCATTGGTGGCACTGGTCGCTGCATTTCTTGGTTTCTATCTGTTTAATGTTAAGCGCAGAAACGGACAGGTTTTAGAAGAAAAAAATGCGGTAATTGCCAAAGCACTCGGAGAAAAAGATTTGCTACTTCGGGAAATCCACCACCGGGTGAAAAATAATTTGCAGGTTATTTCGAGCCTGTTGAGTCTGCAATCGCGCTTTATCAAGGATCCACACGCTATTTCTGCGATTAATGAAGGCAGGAGTCGGGTACGGTCTATGGCTCTGATCCATCAAAATTTGTATCAAAAGGAGAACTTGACCGGAGTACACATCAAAGCCTATTTTTCTAAGCTGTTACAGGAACTCTTTGATACCTATCGCATCGATAACCGAATTGAACTGGAAACGGATATCCAGGATCTGAATCTGGATGTTGATACCGTTGTACCGATCGGCCTAATTTTAAACGAGTTGGTTTCAAATGCCTTAAAGTATGCATTCCCGGAAGGGGAAGGAGGAATATTGCGGATAAGGCTAAATGAAGTGGAGGGGAAATTATTGCTCGAGGTAGAAGATAACGGGATTGGTATGGATGATTCGGCCAAAATGGACAAGCCTGCTACTTTTGGATATCTGCTTATTCGATCTCTGGCAGCTAAGCTGAAAGCGGATATTAAGATGTATTCTAAAAATGGAACGCTCGTCTCTCTGGCCATTTCGGAATATAAAAATGTGGACGAGCATAAAAAAAGGCAGCACGCATAAATGCGGCTGCCTAATGAATGTCCAGGTTTCTTTTATTCCGGATTTCCAGCCCGGAAGGAATTTTCTTTGCGGCAGTTGACTGCAATTTTGGGGGGCAGATTATTGGGGGGTAATATCAACAACCAAATTTCAATTCCACTTCCATAAAATTACCTGAGACTAGGGTTAAAGGTTCTAGTTGGGGGGTAAAACCAAAAGACACTTTTGTTTTTTGGTAGTGCAAATCTAAGATGAGTTTAGTGTAATAACAATGGACAAGCACCGGACACCGATGTTATAAAGTATAGACAATGTATGGACAAATTCAGGTTTTTGTCTTTGTTGCACTAAAAAAGCGCGTAAATCTAACCAAAAGATATGCAAAAGATACCGTTTACTAAAAAAAAGGACACATTTTATTTTTTACGCTTGTTTTTTTCTAATTGAGAGTTGGACTCGTGTTAAGACAGGTGTGTAAAATTAAAGGGACACCTAAGTACTTTAAAGGCCGAATTGTTTTCCTTTGTTTGACTATCAAGTAAAAACCAAAATAGATGCCACACTCTAAAAATGAAACATTAGATCAAATTCGTGAAAAATACGAAGCAATAGGTCAGGATTCGGCAACCCATCTGGAAGGTCTTCTTTGGAGTACGCCTATCACCTATTGGGATTATATTAAAACGGATGCCTTACTAGGGCTTCAAATTCAACGAACAACCCTGCCTGATGAAATGGTTTTTATCATTTATCACCAGATCAATGAATTGCTTTTTAAGATGATTATCTGGGAAATTGACCAGGTAGCTTATGCGAAAACCCTTAGTGCCTCGTTTTTCTCTATGCACCTGGACAGGATCAGTCGCTATTTTGATATGCTTTCTGCATCCTTCAATATCATGCGGGAAGGGATGGAAGTGGAGCAGTACATGAAGTTTCGAAATACACTCACTCCGGCAAGTGGATTTCAAAGTGCCCAATATCGGCAGATTGAGTTTGGCTCAACCGAACTCATCAATCTGATTGACTATCGTTTTAGAGCCACTATCAATCGGGATACTCCCTATGAGCATGCATTTGAGCATTTATACTGGCAAGCTGCGGGTAAGAATTACGAAACAGGAGAGAAGTCCACGTTGATGAATCTGTTTGAAAAACGCTACAAGGGTGATTTTTTACGTAAGATGGAAGAGTATAATACGGTAAATCTTTGGACACGCTTTAAAGAATTACCAGAAGATGTCCAGAATGATGTTGAGCTCATTAACGCTATGCGACACTATGATCATACGGTAAATGTGTCCTGGGTTATGGCGCATTATAATGCCGCCTACAAGTATCTGGAAAGTGGCGAAAAAGCAGCTGAAGCTACCGGAGGCAGCGATTGGAAAAAGTATATGCATCCACGCTACCAACGCCGGATCTTTTTTCCGGAGCTATGGACAGCTGAAGAATTGGAGAACTGGGGGATTACCAACCTGGAAGGATATGAAAAACGTAGTTAGCTAAATAAAAAATCCGGAGATGCCACAAACAGCACTCCGGATTTTTTATGTTTTACCTGGTCTAGGTGTTATCGCACAATCGTTACATCTCCCTTAAACAGTTCGATCCGACCATCGATTAACTCTACTTCAGCATACCACACAAAAACAGCCGGATTGAGTGGCTGCCCCCGGAAATTACCGTTCCATCCAAATGCCGGATCGTTTGGTTGGAAATTGTAATACGAAAATACGGTTTCGCCCCAGCGGCTGAAAACCAGGAAGGATTTGATGTTTCGAATATTTCCTGGTCTGGCAAACAAGTAGAAAAGATCATTGTCTCCATCTCCATCCGGCGAAAAAATATTCGGCGCATAAATTGCAGGCCGCTCATCGACTACAATTTCTACTTCATCCAGCGTTCGGCAATCACCAAACAAAATCACTTCTACCTGATAGATTGTCGTACTCAACGGACTGGCGATTGGGTCCAGGCAATCAATACAACTCAAGCCCAGGCTTGGCGTCCAAATCACTTCTTGTACCTGATCCTCCGGAACATTAAGCAGCACTTGTAATTGTTGGGATTCGCCTTGTAGGATGGTGACTTGCGCCCCAATTTCAATGACAAGTGGATCCGGGATGTCGATATAAGCATCTACCGCTTCCGACTCACAGCCTAAGGCATCCTGCACAATAATGGAATACCAACCTTCATCCAATCCAGCAA
>JAGQWR010000166.1 GCA_020437105.1 Saprospiraceae bacterium | reverse complement strand
TTCCCCAGTGGTGTCCCTGGCTGTACAAATTGGTATTATACTCCTCAAATGGATAGAGGGTATTATCGTTCAGATGTTTTGCTTCTTTGCGTTTCTCTGCAATCTTCTCAAGCAATTCCGGTACTTCCGACATATGTGCCTGGTAGATAATCGAGCGCTCTGTCAGACCACCCTGATAACCAGCTCCAACGGTCATTACCGTCTTCTCATCCACATTAATGGTTTCATTCGTGCTCGGATCTACACCCGTTACACCCATCGTGTGGTGGTATTGCACACAGGCAAATCCGCCTTCTACATCTACTTTATCTGAAACCTCTGCTTCAACAGCATAGTATTGGTAGTTTCCTTGCGGATTAACCCAGCACCATGGATTTACATTGGCTCCAATGTTTTTACCAGACTGACCCACAATTTCCCGGCCGTAACCCAGCGCAAGAGAAAGCGTATTTGGAGCTAATCCAAACTGAGAAGTACAGGTAAGGTTATGCGTACTGCCATTGATGGTTACGTTCACTTTGTCAGCTTCTCCGTAACTCTCCCGGTTATTCAGGTTCTTGAAGTTAACATAGGAGTTTCCACCTTCCCAACCAACCGGAATGGCCAGGTAGTTGCCCCAGGTAGTACGAGCAACAGGATCAGGCATCTCCTGAAGCCAAGGGTTATTGCTGTACTGGCCGTGGCCCATATTTACAGTCTCAAAGAACGCAATTTCGACTTCAGAGCTGGAAGGTGCGCTTACGCTGGATGCGGCTGAAGCCGGATTGCCACCATAAACAACTGATACAGGTGCCGGAGCGATGTGCAACACACCATCATGCAAAGCGCTGTCCCAGAATGCCTGGAATGTAGCGTATGAATTTTGAAGCGGGAAGATATTTTGTTCCCAGCTTGCCTGAAGATAGTTGTAGTATGGCTGCTCAGCCGTGATATCCAAATTCGGACTGTTAGCCCAACGCAACAGGCTTTCCTCTGCCTGACGTGTTTTGAATAATGGATTGATCGTTGGCTGAATCAGGCTGTAATGGCCACGTTTTGGTTCTACATCTCCCCAGCTTTCCAGATAGTGGTGATCCGGTGCAACATAATCGCAAGCCGCTGCCGTTTCGTCTGGCGTAAATGCAAAAGAAACTTTCAGACCTACTTTCGCGAAAGCGGCACCAAACTCTGCTGCATTTGGAAGATCCCAACATGGATTTGCACCCATGACAAAGGCAGCATCTACTGTGCCACCCAACATTTCCCGGATCAATACACCTACTTCCTGATCATTACCCTTACGCTGATTTGACGCATGAGTGAAATCAAGTGTTGAGCCGTAGTTGCCGAGCATATCATTGATTCCGTTTACCAGAATCTGCTCGCCAATATTATTTGAACCGGAAACGACCAGGCTTTTGCCTTTGGCCGCTGCCAGTTTTTTAGCTGTTTCTTTAATCGAAGCAGCTGCTTTAGCATTGAGCGACGGACCAGATACGCTGGATCCCCCCGTCAGTGCAGCTACTTCATTATACAGGGCTACAATCGATGCCCCTAATTCGGATGGCCGAACCAAAATACGGTTGTCCGCATTCGAACCGGTAAGCGACATGTGGGATTCTACCTGAATGTGGTGCGACATTTTCGGATATGCTGCATCGCTGATTTTCCGGTTTGTCGAGTAAGCTTTTGCGTACTCAATCGGAGAAATCCAGGTACCAAGGAAATCGGCACCCAAGCTTACGATCACTTCTGCTTTATCGAAGTGGTAATCCGGAACGGCGCGGATACCAAAGTTTTGCTCGTTGGCAGTCAACAAAGCAGAACTGGAAACCGGGTCATACGTAACTACCTTCGCATTCGGATACGCTACCATGAAATCATCAAACGCCCGCTGGGTGCTTGGACTCATGTTGGTATGCGTAATGATACGGATACGGGAACCACCATTTAGCTTAGCTGCAACAGCAGCATCCAGATCAGCCCAGCTCATTTTGCTAAAGCTGCTACCATCAAAGGTACCCGGCGTTTGGAAACGGTTGGTATCATACAGGCTAAGCACAGAAGCCTGCGCCCGGGCTGAAGTACCACCCTTTGTTACACCAGAAAGTGTATTTCCTTCAATTTTAATCGGACGACCTTCCCGGGTTTTCACCAAAACGGCGCAGTAATCACCCCCCTTCACGAAAGAAGACGCGTAATATGCTGCAACACCTGGTACAATTTGATCGGGTTTGGTTACATAAGGAATAGCCCGTTTGATCGGAATATCACAACTGGCAGCAATAGTAGCTGCACCAAGTCCGAATCCGAGGTATTTGAGAAAGTCCCGACGATTTGTCTGTGTATCAATTACTCCTTCTTCGGAGAGCTGATCGACAATCGGCAACTCGTGAAACTCCTGGTCAGACATTTTTCGCAAGCCGGCTTCATTGTTGAGTTCTTCAACACCGACCCAGACTGCATTTTTATTTTTCTGATCTTTCATTTTCCGTTGGAATGAATTCTTATTTCTAATGCTGAATTTTGAAGGCTGAATGCTGAATTAATTTCCCATTCAAAATTCAAAATTCTTAATTCAACATTCAATTAATAGTGGCACTTCTGGCACTCAAGTCCGCCGATCTCTTCCACTGTGACGCCGGTGCGAACACCGTTTGCCATTTCTTCGTGGTAGGTTTCATAGGTCTCGTAATATTCGTTGCCGGCAAACTGTACTTCCGTTTGACGGTGACAATTAACACACCAGCCCATTGAAAGCGGTGAAAACTGCTCAACGACAGCCATTTTTTCCACTGGTCCGTGACAAGTTTGACAAGCAACCTTACCAACAGACACGTGCTGTGCGTGATTGAAATAAACGTGATCCGGCAAATTGTGGATTTTCACCCACTCAATCGGTCCACGGAAATCAGTTTTTGTAGGATTGGTTAGCGAAGTAACCAGATCATTCCACTGATTTTCAACCAGTTCTTCCCCGGTATCATCCATGTTGCCATTTGCTTCAACATAACTGGCTTCCATCCATTTTTTATAGATCGCTTCAATCTCGTCGGTAGCCATCTTGTCATAATCCTCGAGGTAGGTTCCCGTATTTGGATCCCAACCCACAGAAGCATAGATTTTGGTCAACTCGCCCGTGCCGTAGGTAGATCCTACTTTAATAGCCGCGTGGCAATTCATACAGGTATTGGCTGCAGGAATAACCGAATGCTTCGAGCGACGCGCACCATCGTGGCAATACTGGCAGTCGATCTTGTGCGTTCCGGCATGCGTGGCATGCGAGAATTTGATCGGCTGATCCGGCATATAACCTTGCTGACGACCCAGGTTGATGGCATTATTAACGGTCATGAAACCTCCGATCACAACAGCGGCAAACAACACGACTGCAATCACCCCTTTACTGGTCAGAATCTGTACCAGGGTTTTGCGCGGTGCCGGTGTACCACCCGCAGCTGCTTCATTCAAATAATTCAGGTTGCTGATGATCCGGGCTAGAACGACAGCCAAAATAGCGAGAATGCCAACCAGCAACACATACATAAGTGTATTGTCTGATTCTTCTGCTATCACTAAAGGGCCAGCGACAGGACCAACTGGTCCTTTATCCGCCTGGACATTAACATATGCCAGGATATTATTAATCTGTGCATCGGTCAATCCAGGGAAGCTGGTCATAACTGTTGGGCCCCACTGGCTCCATAGCTCTGCTGCACGTGGATGGCCTGCCTGGATAAGCGCCTGGGAATTCCGAATCCAGCTATACAGATCTTCGGCAGGGTAATCTGCCCACCTCTCTGCATAGCCCGCAAGCGCCGGACCGGTCATATCCTGTTTCATCGTTTTATTGTGACAAGAGGCACAATTGTTCTTAAACAGGGTTTCTCCTTCCGCCAGATCGACGTCCTGAGCCCACATTGCTGTAGAGCCCATCGTAAAGAGGAGAATTAAAAACTTAAAGATCAATGACTTATATTTCATAAAAGGCACTGTTAAGGAAGTGTCATTTTTGTGTCAGCGCAAAGATAGTATTCGGGTCAAATTTTTAACAATAATTTAAGAAAGACGAAATTATTTAGATTCGTTCTAAATAATTGGAGTTTATTAGTGAGTTCGTTTTTTAGTGGGTTAGTACTAATTCCACCCTAGACCTTCAACCCTAGACCCTAGACCTTCGACTGGGCGCAGCCCACCTAAACTCTAAACTCTAAACTCTAAACTAAACCGCTACCGGCGCTTTAATATGTGGATGCGGATTGTAATCCCGCAACTCAAAATCGTCAAACTTAAATCCGAATATATCTTTTACTGCTGGGTTAATATTCAATTGTGGTAATGTTCTAATGTCCCGACTCAACTGCAACTCGGCCTGCTCCACATGGTTATTATATAAATGCACATCGCCGAAGGTATGCACAAAGTCACCTGCTTCCAGGTCACACACCTGCGCCATCATCAGCGTAAGCAACGCATACGAAGCGATATTGAAAGGCACGCCCAAAAACACATCTGCCGAACGCTGATAGAGTTGGCAGGAAAGTTTTCCGTCGGCTACATAAAACTGAAACAGGGCATGACAGGGGCTCAACGCCATGTCGGGCAGATCACCTACATTCCAGGCATTGACAATAATTCGCCGCGAATCCGGATTGTTTTTGATCAGGTCAACTGCCTGCTGGATCTGATTAATGGTATTGCCGTTCTTATCCTCCCAGGCAACCCACTGCTTTCCGTAAACCGGCCCCAGGTCACCTGCTTCATCCGCCCACTCATTCCAGATACGTACTCCGTGTTCCTGAAGGTACTTTACGTTAGTATCGCCATTCAGAAACCAGAGCAATTCGTAAATTATCGACTTGAGGTGCAGCTTTTTGGTGGTGAGCATCGGAAAACCTGCTTGCAGATCAAAACGCATTTGGTATCCGAAAAGGCTTCGGGTACCCGTGCCGGTACGGTCTTCTTTAGATGTTCCCTCGTCCAGAATTTTCCGGAGTAAATCGAGATAGGCTTTCATGCAGTTTCTGCTTTCTGCGGCTAAAGGTAAAAATTGCCAGTAAATTTGGATGCATCTTACAGCAGCCATTTACCAACATTTCTGAGAAAGTTATTTTTTATTAGCTTTAACCAGATAAGACCTTACACCCAATTACTCCTTGGCTATAGTTTCATTTTCCAATGACTCAAGCAGACTACCTTGCATTTTCTGAAATCGACTGGGACGATATTATCGACACCATGGAGGTTGGCAAATGCATCCTCTTTTTAGGCCAGGAGGCCTACCTCGCTCCCGGCGGCGGAAATATGGAAGAAGGTCTGATCGACTGGCTGGACGCCCGGAACCCGGAACATCCACAGATAGCCACGCTCCTCGAAGATGGGTTTCTTCAATTTCGCAAAGAAAGACTCAGCTATACGATAAAGGTCGCTAACCGGATCAGTGAATTTTTCAACCAACCCTTTCCGGAATCACGGAAAAGATTTGAAAAACTGGCCGAGATCCCTTTCTCGATGATCTTCAGCATGGTTCCGGATAATATTCTGGCCCAAACCTATGATACCCTCGGACTTGACTACCAACATGGCTACTATTCCCATAACCGGGTCACACCGGAACCCGAATGGGCTGTTAGCAATGAAAATCCGTTGATCTATAACATCCTGGGCAACATCGAAGACCCGGAAAGTCTGATCCTCACCCAAAATGATTTTTACACCTATCTGGAAAAAACCGTAGCAGCTAAAAAACAGATGCGCGGCTTATTGGATCAGTTGGAACAAGCCGAGCGGTTTATCTTTCTGGGACTCCCGTATAATAAATGGCATTTTCAATTGCTCATGCGGGTCTTATCCATGCATACAAAAGAGATGGGCAAGATCGAGCGTCTTGGATTGAATAAGTTTGAGGATGAAAAATTACACAAGCTCTTCTCCAAGGATTTTAAAATCGAATTTGTACCGGACTCTATTGATAAATTTATTGAAACCTTTCATCAGAAATGTGAAGAGGCCGGCATCACTAAAAAAGTGGCCCCACCCGACCCGCATTTAGCCACGCTCCCGGACCCGAGTTTTAAGGAACTCATACTCCTGCTCTCTGAAGGAGATACCAGGGAGACTTTTTTGCAGTTGGAAATTTTTCTAAATCGAAGAAAACCGGGAAGCAAAAAAATGCTGGATCGGTTTATCGTCTTATACAATCAGTTTAATCTTTTAAAAAAACACGAACGAAAAGGCACTATTGACTCCAGAGATGCCAATGTAGAGCATAATCAAATCGTAGAAAAACTGGTCGCATTTATCCGCGAAACAGAATCTCAATACCCCCAAACGATTTGAAAACTATGGCTAATTACCGCTATCCCGGAGTCAAACCTTTTACCGCAGCAGAAAGTCACATCTTCTTCGGTCGAGATAAAGATATCCGCTCTTTATACCGCACCATTCGGCAGGAGCCGATCACCGTCTTATATAGTAAGAGCGGATTAGGAAAAAGCTCCCTCCTCAATGCAGGTTTACTGCCGCGTTGTGCCGAACGGGAAGAATTCGAACCGGTGATGATCCGTTTCGGAGCCTGGACAGAAGGAGATCCCGAAACGCCCTTGAGCCGTTGTTTCAAACAATTGGAAATTCCTGTTCAACAAGAGCACTTTTTAAAGCGGCTTGCGCCGAATGAAAAATCACTCTGGTCTATGGCCAAAATCCGGCAGGTTAAAACCGGACTTCGCCCTTTGCTTATCTTTGATCAGTTTGAAGAACTTTTTACCTACCCGACCGAAGCGATTGGTGCTTTTGCTACGGAGTTGTCTGAGTTGGTTTACACCGAATTTCCCCTGCGTCTGCGCCGCCGCCTGGAATCTTCGGATGCGCCAGATTTAAGCGCGCAGGAAGAAGACCAATTAGACGAACCCTTAAATCCGGCGGTGCTTTTTGCCATTCGATCAGATCGGATGCACCTGATTCCTAAATTATCTGATCATTTATCCGGGGTATTAAACAACCTCTTCGAATTAGCTGCCCTGGATCAGGAAGATGCCGCACAGGCAATTGTACAACCTGCAGCGCTTCCCCAAAGTGGAAACACAGAAGACTTCCAAACACCGCCCTTTATTTGGGAAGCCGGTGCATTAGCCAAACTCCTGGATTATCTTCAAAACCCGGATGAAAACAATCGGGTGGAAGGTATCTTGTTACAAATGCTTTGCCGGGAATTTGAAGAACGCTTAATTGCAAAAGGAGGCCAGACGAAAATAAGTGCAGCAGACCTGGGTGACCTGGATGAGATCATTTCCAATTATTATTTCGATCGGGTAAGCCGTTTGGGAAATCAGGAACTTGCTGCCCGAAGACTGATTGAAGAAGGCCTGATTCTCGATGGCGAAAACATCAGGCTTTCGCTGCATGAAGCCCAGATATTAAAACAATATAATGTCGATCGCAAGCTGCTTGAAACGTTGGTTGACAGCCGATTACTAAGAGCAGAACCTTTCCTGCGCGGTGGCTATACCTACGAGCTTGCCCACGACCGGCTCATCGACCCGGTGGTCCAGGCCAAACAGGAACGACTGGAACGAGAGCGTATTGAAAGAGAATCTCAAGCACAGGAAGCTGCACAGGCAGAACTGGCGATCGAACGAAAAAAACGGCAGCGTGCCCGGCAGATAGCCATTTTTTCTACTACCCTCTCTATCCTTGCTTTGGTTGCTTTATTATTTGCTTTTATCCAATTTAAAAAGGCCAAAGCCAATGAGCAGGAAGCCAGAGAAGAATTGTGTAATGCCTTAGAAGAAAAACGCAAACGGCTGGTATCCGAAGTGGCACAGACCCGCAAAGAAGCGGCCACTTTCGAAAAGGCAAAAGAATGGCAATACATGGAGCTCCGGCAAGCACAAGCTGATAGCCTGGACATCCGAATCCTGGAAGTAGAATCCGGTTTAAGCGAATGTGAATAATTCCGGTAATATGAAACAACTTTTTTTCAGTATTCTCCTCGTTTTACCTCAACTGCTTGCAGCGCAAAACATGCCCTGCCTGCCGGCAGATGGCTGCCGCTGTTTATTGGATAAAGCAGATGCCATTCTTTTAGAGGAAGAACCCGATTATCAACAAGCCCTCTACCTTTATTTTTCGGCACAAGCCTGTGATGAGGCATTGGCAGAAGAAGCTGAGGAACGCATTGTTTCGCTTTTTGAAAAAATTGAAAACCTGCGACTCACAGCAGAACAACTTAAAAAGACAGCTGAATACAGGGCACAACAAATCCTTAAGCAACAAGACCAACTGGTAGCAGAAAAAGAGGCCGCTGTATTAGCTACACGAAAAGCGAAGGCTTTAAATTTAAATAATCTCGCCAGCCGTGCCATCGCTGAAGGAAAGATGACCGTAGCTGCTCAATTCATGCAATATGCAAACACTTATGTCCCAGACGATCCCCTGTGGTTAGAAAATTTGCAGGAGATATTCGTAAGAAGTCGGCCAGAGTACGGAAGAAATACAGGAAAACCGATTCCGCAAAAAATAATCCCCACAGAATCATCCATCTCCTTTATCCCCGGAAATGGAAATATCCTGTTTCTTGATGAGACGAATGGGGTACTTAAATCCTATGACCTGGAAAATGATGAAGTCCAAATACTTTATGACGAATCAAAGGTAATAGGAACACAAATAGCCCCCGATTCCAGTCATTTTGTGAGTTGGCAAGCAGATTTTAGTTTGATCAACTGGGATCGAAACGGAAATCAACTTAAAAAACTCCAAATATCCCCTGAAAGAGTTTGTTTTTTAAATCAGGATACTATTGTTGCGTGGACATCAGATGGCTGGTTTGAAATATGGGATTTAAAAGGCATTCAAATCAAAAAATTTAACCTTGATCTTCGGACTACTGATGTAATCCCATTGCCAAACAGCCAAGGTTTTGTCACGGTTTCCAGTGACCATCTCCTTCGTTTTTATGATTTAGATGGAAACCAATTATATGAAGCTATCCAAAGTAGATACGAGGAAGATAGAAGGACTTTCTATGGTCATTATAGCGGGTGGAAGGGCATTGACTTTTTATCCGATGGCAGTGGATTTGTTGTTTTTTCAGCCGATAGCCTAATACATATTTATAACTGGGATGGAGAAATCATTACCTCCATTGAGAATCAAAAGCATGCAACGAGGTTAATGGTCTTAAAAGGTGAACAAGGAATAGTTGGTTATAATGAAGGCCCTGAAATAGTTATTTGGGATTTAGATGGAAATCAAATCGCCAACATAAATAACGTAAGGGAGGTTTTCGGTATAACCCAATTTCCCAATGGCAAGGGAATTCTTACCTGGGATTATCTTGAATCTATTAAATTATGGGACTTAAAAGGCAATCTACTACGTAATAAAACAACCAATATTGAAACATTTGATATCAGCTTTTTAAACTATTCTGGTGATATGCTTTGCTGGACTCCTACTGAAAACATTTTAAGAATTTATAATTATGACAGAGTCGAGATAAAACGTTTTTGGCATGAAGGTCCCGTTTGGGATTTCGCAATTTCTCCTGACAATAAAAAAATGGCTACGTATAGCAAGGGGGTTGGGTTGTATATTTGGAATTTGGATAATTATCCAAAATACAAGGACCTCGTAAACGGAATGAAACAGCTCCCTGATTCTTCCCGGCTTATTTCCTGGCATCCCGACTCGACCGTCAATATCTGGAATTGGAAGCGAAATGAAGCGTTATCTTTCAAAACTGGTTATAATGTAAAAGGTGTGGAGTTTTTGCCTTATAACCAGGGCTATATTACCTGGTCTCAGAATGGACAGGTTTCGGCATGGGATTCTCTGGGCAGAAACTTAATCAACACTACCTTAAAAGCTTGGGTATCCGGAATATTATTTCCACCTGAAACCGAAGCCATTATTTATTGGAGTAGCGATTCTACGCTTCGCATCCAGAATTGGGATGGAAAATTCATCAGCGAAACTAAACTTGACGATAATATTCGAGGAGTTTATTTTTCTCGAAATACCCATAATCTCCTATCCTGGACATTTAATAGTTTATATATTAATAATGGCGAAAAACCTATCCATTTCAGTCGAGGGGCAGGTATTTCCCAAGTTTCTGAAATGCCTGATGGAAGTGGATTTATTGCGTCTTTCTATGGTAGTGGCATTCGGGTTTGGAGCTGGAGCGGTTATGAAAAAATGACCTTCGATCCAGATGGAAGCTATAGCGGATTCCTACTTTTACCAGATGGAAGCGGTTTTATTTCCTGGGATAAAAATGGCGCAATTATGCAATGGGATTGGGCAGGAAACACACGTAAAATAAATGAAACAGGCAATACAATATCAAAGCTTTTCCTTTTACCAAATAAAGAAGGGATTATAAGCCTGTCCTATTATGGTATTTCAATTTGGGATTGGAACGGTAATGAAATTATAAATCTGGTTCCCGAAAAAGGTTTTGATGGTATTATGTTCTTAAAAGATGGTAGCGGTTTCATTTCCTGGGATTTCGGAGGATCAATTCAAATCTGGAATTGGCAAGGCATACAGCTTGGTCAATTTTATCATCCAGGTTCTACCATCAAAGACATTATTTTATCTCCGGATGGGAAGAGCTTGATTTCGTGGTCTGAACAAGATGAAATACAATTTTGGTCCATAAATCCCACCGACATCCTCAAAACAGGAAACAACATCGGCATTCGAGATTTTACACCGGAAGAAAAAAGAAAATACGGAATCGATCTGGATGTAGTTGTAGATCGGGAATACTTGCCCTACCCCTGGCTTAGGGAATAGTTGAGAGCGGATATCTTTTGTGAACCTTTTGTGTCTTTTGTGGTTGACCAGAAAGAATTTTGAAGTCTTAATTTTGAATTTTGAATGCGCTACAAACCCACTGAAAAACTAACTCACTAACTCACTAACTCACTAACTCACTGAATCACTAACTCACTAACCCACTCCTGATAACTATCAGGACACTAACCCACTCGCCAAAGGCGCCATGTATAACACACTCGAATCCTGCCTCCTCGACCTCGAAAAACACGGACAACTCCTCCGCATCAAGGAAGAAGTGGACCCCTATTTGGAAATGGCGGAAATTCACCGGCAGGTGTATGATGCCGGCGGACCAGCCATTCTATTCGAAAATGTGAAGGGCTCCCCTTTTCGGGCGGCCTCCAATGTATATGGTACGATCGAACGAACCAATTTCATTTTTCGCAAGAGTCTGGAGCGCGTAAAGCGTGTGGTAGAGTTGAAGGTAGATCCTACCAGATTCTTCCAGAAACCCGGCAGATACCTGAGTGCTCCTTTTACTGCATTAAGCGCGCTTCCGCGAAAGGTGCGGTTTAATGTGCCTGTAAAATATGGGGAAACGACGATCGATCAATTGCCGCAGGTCGTTTCCTGGCCGATGGATGGCGGTGCTTTCGTAACATTGCCCCAGGTATTGAGCCTCCCGCCCGGAAGCCGGAAAATGATGCAGTCGAATATCGGCATGTACCGAATCCAGCTTTCCGGAAATGATTACATTCAGAATAAAGAAATCGGACTCCATTACCAGCTCCACCGGGGTATTGGGGTACACCATACCGAATACAACAATTCAGACGAACCGTTCCGGGTCTCGATTTTTATCGGCGGTCCACCCTCGCATGCCTTTTCGGCTATTATGCCGCTTCCGGAAGGACTCAGTGAAATGACCTTTGCCGGTATGCTGGCCAATCGGCGTTTCCGCTATGCCTGGGACGGTAATCAGGTGCTTTCCGCGGATGCTGATTTTGTGATTACAGGTACCATTCGCAAAGGCGAGAAAAAGCCGGAAGGCCCGTTTGGCGACCACCTGGGTTATTACAGCCTGGAGCACCCATTCCCGGTAATGGATGTCGAAAAGGTCTATCATAAAAAGGATGCGATCTGGCACTTTACCGCTGTTGGCCGACCGCCCCAGGAGGATAGCAGCTTTGGCTATCTGATCCACCAAATTGTAGAAGAACTCACACCACAGGAATTCCCGGGTATTACCGGGGTAAATGCGGTGGATGCCGCAGGCGTACACCCCCTCCTGCTGGCGGTTGGAAGTGAGCGTTATATGCCCTTCCGGGAAGAACGGCCCGAAGAGATTATCACCCAGGCAAACCACCTGCTTGGCAAAGGACAAACAAGTCTGGCCAAATATGTTGTCATTGCGGCCGGCAACGGCCACCCGGATTTGGATTGTCAGGATGTACCGGCCTTTTTTAAACATGTGCTGGAGCGCATTGATCTAAGCCGCGACCTCCATTTCCAGACAAAAACAACCATCGATACCCTCGATTATTCCGGCTCCGGCTGGAACGCCGGTTCGAAGCTGGTGATCGCCTGCTGCGGCAAACCCCTTCGAAAACTATCCGACCAATTACCGGAAAATCTACAATTACCGGAAGGATATTCAAATCCTGTTTTCTGGCAAGCCGGAGTATTAATTCTTCAGGCATCTGCTTTCGCGGAAGCGGGAAACAAACTGGAACAGGCACTGGAAACTTATAATTGGGAAGGCATTCCATTAATTGTCCTGGCTGACGACAGCAGCTTTGCATCCGAAAATGTCAACAACTTTGTATGGGTTACTTTTACCAGGTCCAATCCGAGTCACGACATTTATGGGGTGGGCAGCGGGTTTGAAAACAAACACTGGGGCTGCACAGGTCCGATGATTATCGATGCCCGAATCAAGCCACATCATGCGCCTCCCCTGGTTCCAGATCCCTTGGTGGAGAAGCAAGTAAAGGAACGTTTTTTCTAGCCTGTAGGCCACGAAAAGGAAACTCATCGGACCACAGAACCACAGGACCACTTTCGAATTCTTAAGTCTTAATTTTTAATTTTTATAGAGATCACTAAACCACAGAACAACAGGACAACAGAATCACAGGACCACAGGACCACTTTCGAATTCTTAAGTCTTAATTTTTAATTTTTATAGAGATCACTAACCAACTAACTCACTGAACCACCGGATCACAGAACCACTAACCAACTAACCCACTGCACAACTAACCCACTAATGAAACCAATACTCCTGCTGACAATCCTGCTCCTCACTGCCTGCAACGGCCTCAAACCGCTGGAAGATCCGGAACCGGAAAGTTTCTGGCATTTTAGGCTCCTGCCGGAGAATCCACAAGATTGGAATGGTGACCCGGAAGCCGGATTAAACTATCTGGTGACCGGCAATTACATTGGTTCAGGAGTGCCCGTTGCGCTTTTCGCGGATAAGCTGGGAGAGTATCAGGATACGCTTCTGCGTCGGGAGGGCTTAGCGGCTTATGTTGACCATACTGCAAATATTTTTCCCGCAGCTAATGGCACCGAAGTGATTACCGGCAATTGTTTTAGCTGCCATGCGTACACTGTAAATGATGAGGTATTTTTAGGTTTAGGCAATCCGGAGGATGACTACCAAAAAGGACTCGGATTTAAAGCCTGGTTGTTGAATGTAACAGTTAAAGCAAAATACAAAAAAGACAGTCCGGAGCGGGAAGCATTTGGGCATTTTGGCGATTACTACAAAGCTATTTCGCCCAATATTAAAACGAATAATCCGGTGGTTAATCCGGCCTTTCGTCTGGAGGAAGCCTGCGCCATGTATCGCAATCCGATTGACCTCACCTACACGGATAAGCCGCAATTTGAGACCATATCCTATACCCTGGCTGCAGATGTGCCCCCCTTGTGGAATGTGCGCAAAAAGTCGGGACTTTATTACAACGGCATGGGCAGAGGTGATTTCACAAAACTACTGATGCAGGCTTCTGTTTTGGGTATAGCAGATAGTACTGCAGCCCGCGAAGCCCAGGCGCAATTTGATGATGTTTTGGCCTGGGTGGCCCAGCTGGAACCGCCGGAGTATCCCTACCCCATTGACTATACATTGGCCGAAAAAGGCGAAATCTTATTTAATGACGAATGTGCCAAATGTCACGGCACGTACGGGGAGTTTCCGACCTACCCCAACAAGCTCGTATCCACTAAATTCATCGGAACCGACCCCTTTTACGCCCGTTACTTCACCAGGGTTTCGGGGTTAGCCGACTGGTATAATGCCAGCTGGTTTGCTCAATCAGAGCCACGATCCAGTCTGGAACCACTGGAAGGATATATCGCGCCACCATTGGACGGGGTTTGGGCAACAGCCCCTTACTTCCACAACGGATCAGTACCTACCATTGCCTCTGTCATAAACAGCGATGATCGTCCGGATCACTGGA
The DNA here is from genome assembly GCA_020437105.1 of Saprospiraceae bacterium. Taxonomy (GTDB): domain Bacteria; phylum Bacteroidota; class Bacteroidia; order Chitinophagales; family Saprospiraceae; genus JAAEZH01. The sequence goes on along the minus strand of JAGQWR010000166.1, from coordinate 2,379 downwards.
CAAAAGTCGATGGCTACGACCAGGATGCTTTGGGGTGGAAAATATCTTTACAGAAAAGTGGACGTCAAGTTTACAAAACCGACAAACCCGGATATTCCAATCAGGGACACTATTTTGGTGATCCGTTGAGTGATATGGAAAGACAGGCGATTTTGGAATATTTGAAGACCTTGTAAGCCATTTTTAGGAATTGCATTAACTTGAGGGCATATCAACGCTTCCTATGGAAATCAAAGTTATAATCTGGAGTTTCATCATAATCTTCGGTCTGTCGGCCATCCTGACCTTACTCGGCATTACCGGCGTAATCAAAAGTATCCAGGAAAAGTACCTCAATGCACTCTTTGGCGCCCTCATTTTAGAAGTTATCGCAGCCATTTTGCTCGTCTTTAAAACCTATGATTTTTCACCCGGAGAAACCCTCACCTTTTCCGGAATCATTCAGGAAGCCCGGATTGAGCATGCCTTTCCGGATGAAGACCAGTGTAAGGATTATGTTCTGGCCAATTTGAGGGCATCCCAGGCATTAGATCAAATGCAGGCAGAACGGGATTCCCTCCGGGGGCTAAATCTCAAATTATTAAAGGAGTTGGAAGGTTGCCAGGGCGATCTGACTGAACTCGACAACGACTTTTACACGAAAGTCTCCCGCTTGCGCAAATTGATTGGAGAATATTCCGGTTCCATTAACCTGGGGTATCGGGCCGAGGAAAAAGAAGCAGTGTATGCCTTGTTGGAAGACATCCTGGCTATACTTGGGTATGCTAATGGGTCTGAAACCCTGGCTTTCCAGGATATCCGAAATCTGTATCGGAAATTTGAGGAGCGTAATGGCCGATATGAAAAGGATGAAAGCATCATTTCGGAATTTGAAACAACCCTTATGATCCGGGAGTATTTAAACAAGTATTATCCCGTTGACAACAAATCCAATCGCAATAGAAACTAGTCCATGCCACCCAAAATTGAATTTCTCGATCATGTCGCCCTTCGGGTAAAAGATCTGGAGGCTTCCGCCGAATGGTATCAGCGGGTTTTGGGATTACAAAAATACCAACGAGCAGACTGGGGGCCATTTCCTGTTTTGATGCTTGCCGGCCTATCCGGTTTAGCTTTATTTCCTTTTAAGGCACATCACCATAATACAAGTCCGGCACGTTTCGTCGATCATTTTGCGTTCCGAATAAGCAAGGAACAAATTCCTGTCACACTGGAGCACCTGGAATCACTGGAAATTGATTTCGAGATTCAGGATCATCCGCCTTTCCAATCTATTTATTTTTATGACCTGGATGGCTATCGGATAGAGCTTATGGCCCAGGTAACTTCAGATGATTTTTTTGGCGAGCCAAACTAAATAGGCTACCTGCCTGTTTTTTATTCCTATCAGTAATTAATTATGCGAATAAGTATCATACTGGGCAGTGCCCGCCCCGACGGAAACACGGAAAAAGTGATCCGCCAGATTCCTGAATTAGAGCAGGCCTTTTTACTTAAACTGGCTGATCATCAGGTATATCACTATAATTACGAGCACCAACACCCGGAAGATGATGAGTTCATGTCTATCATGGAAGAGCTTATTCCCAAAACAGATCTTTTTCTCTTTGCTACTCCCATTTACTGGTACGCCATGAGTGGGCACATGAAGGTTTTTCTGGACCGTTTTACCGATCTTTTAAAAATCAACAAACCCCTCGGTAGAACCCTCCGCGGTAAATCGATGGCGATGTTAAGCTGCAGCAACGGCGACGACCGACCTGCCGGTTTTGATATACCTTTCGAATTAACCGCAGACTACCTGGGAATGGAGTACAAAGGAAATGTACATTATTGGCTGGAAGATGGGCAGATTTTTAAAAGTGCAGTTGGAGAAATCAATTATTAATTGCCATTAAATATCTTCATCCAAATGCATGAGGTGTAAAAACCGATGTGCAATTGGGGCAAACAAGACTGCCACCGTCGATAAAAAAGCAACACCGGAAAACAGGGCATAAAATCCGGAAAATAATTTGGCGCCGTCATCCGGCATTTCATTCACCGGTCCCATACCCGTGAGAATCATGGAAGCATTGTAGAAGGAATCCATCCAATTCAGGTCGGCAGAAAAATGGTAGCCAACAATTCCAATCCCAAGAGAAACACCCAGCATAATAGCCGAATAGGAAAAATACCGGAATACTCTTTTCCGGAATTCTGCTCTGGGAAGTAGTGGTTTAGAATGGTGCTCAAACATGTTTTTTATTTTATCAGAATGCAAGCTACTATTTTACGACTGTTTGGAGTTGAGGGTTGAGATCGGGTTTTGCTGCAATATCTGCAATTTTGCCTTTTTTCCTGCGGAGCGCCTCATCCTCAAATGCCGGGAATGTAAAT
>JAGQWR010000165.1 GCA_020437105.1 Saprospiraceae bacterium | reverse complement strand
TATACCCAAACGAAAGTGGTTTGGGCTTCTTATCCTTTTCTTTTTCCGCCCTACAGCGTTAAAAATACTCGCCATAGCTACCCCGATAATTATCGGGGATGCCTGTGTTTTTTGCCTTGTAGGCCAAAAAAATAAATTTGTTAAAATTTCCCAAACCACTTGCGCTTGGGTATAACATCAAAATTATATGAAACAAGAATGCGAAAAAAAGGCAGATTAGGAGAAGTTGCAGGGGTTTTCTTTAAGCTGGGTTGTGTTGCTTTTGGCGGACCGGCTGCACACATTGCTATGATGGAAGCGGAGATCGTTCACAAACGAAAATGGATGGACCACCAACATTTTCTGGATCTGATCGGTGCAACCAATTTAATACCGGGACCGAATTCCACTGAAATGACTATGCATTGCGGACATGAACGAGCCGGGGTGCCCGGCCTTTTTGTAGCAGGTATTTGCTTCATCTTTCCGGCGGTTGTCATTACCGGAGTATTTGCTTACTTCTATAGCACCTATGGCACCTTACCACAGGTGGAGGCCTTTATTTATGGGATTAAACCGGCTGTTTTAATTATCATATTAGCGGCTGTTATAAAACTTGGCAAAAAAGCACTGAAAAGTTGGGAGCTCGGAATACTGGGAACACTTGTACTGATCGCCAGTTTGTTGGGCATTAATGAAATTGTATCCCTCTTGCTGGCAGGTTTAACAGGTGGTATTTATTTCTGGCTAAAATCTCAAAAAAAAGGTTCCCTACAATCGGTTTTTCCGTTTCTCTTTCTACAGATGACAACAATGTCTTCGCCCTTTCTCACAACCATGAAGATCTTTTGGACATTCGCTAAAGTAGGCGCTGTATTGTATGGCAGCGGTTATGTACTTTTTGCCTATCTGGATGCCGAGTTGGTTACAAAAGGCTGGCTGAGCAGACAGCAATTAATTGACGCTGTCGCTGTCGGGCAATTCACGCCCGGCCCGGTGCTTTCCACTGCTACCTTTATAGGTTTTCAGCTAAAAGGTATTTGGGGGGCGGTGGCTGCAACTGCAGGCATTTTCCTCCCCTCTTTTTTGTTTGTTTGGATATTGAATCCCCTGGTGCCTAAAATGCGAAAGTCAGCCATTTTGGGTTACTTCCTGGACTCGGTAAACATTGCAGCTGTTGCCGTCATGCTGGCTGTATTAATCGTAATGAGTAAAGAAACACTCACAGATTGGCGAGGTATTCTGATTGCTTTAATCAGTATTGGATTGACCTTTGGTTTGAAAAAACCAAGTTCCGTTTTAACGGTAGTTGTAGGTGCTATTGCGGGTTACTTGTTAAGTCTGGTTTAAACCGGCATAGGCAATTAGAAACACAAACATGAGCCATCCCGAGAATTCGGGATGACTCATGTTTTGTGCAGCATGATCAATTAAATCTCACCGACAATAGATTCAGACACATTCATGATGTGATCACCCACTTTTTCCAGGGAAGAATAAAGGTTATTGAATATCATGGCGGATGTTACATTATATCCTTCTGTGCCCAGCATATTCAGATTCTCCCTCTGAAGCTTATCTCTGAATCGATTAATATCCACTTCCTTATCTTTTGCTTTAGAAAGGGATACGTTATCGTAGCTTCGCTGGTTCAAATTTCCAATCATGATAGCAAATGCCTCGTCAACCAAATCCATCATTTCATTCAACCATTGCCGCTGTTCCTGGATGAAGTAAATCTTATCTTCATTTTTCCGTTCTATGGTTTTTGAAATCTGGTAATACACATCACCAATCCGTTCCAGGTCATTGGTAATATTCAGAATACTTCTAAGTCGGAGACTTGTTTTGGGTGTAATTTCCTGGTTCGCCAGTTTGGTTATGTATTCGGTAATCTCTTTCTCCATACTGTCTGTGATTTCCTCATACTTTTCCAGCTTTTTATACATTTCTTCACGTGCCTTAGTTTCGGTAGAGTTAATCAGTGTCCGGGTAAAGCTGGCCATTCGACTGGCTACCTCACCAAAGTGTGCCGTTTCTTTTTGTAACTCAACAGTGGCCAATTCAGGTGTTCGTTGTGTGGTATCAATAAATTTCAGGCGCATTACTTCATCTCGTTCACCTTTAGATTTAACAGACCAGATAGCGGCTTTAACCAGCCAAGGCACGAATCCGATGAGTAATAAGACATTGGTCAGGTTAAAAAAGGTATGAAAGGCCGACAAAGCAATAGGCATATCATTCGCGTGTGTATATGGGTCAGCAATACCAAAAACTTTGACCACAAAACCAGATAATGCGGGGAGCACCAGGGGTAATATCAAAACCATCCAGGATACGCCTATTATATTAAACATAGAGTGAATCCGGGCCGATCGTTTTGCATGTACATTCCCGACAAGGGATGCCAGTTCAGCGGTAATAGTTGTCCCGATATTCTCTCCCAGAATCATTGCTGCTGCGACCTCAAAAGGAAGCCAGCCCTGTGCACACATGGTCAGCGTAATAGCCATGGCCGCACTCGAAGATTGCACGACAATCGTAACCAGTGTTCCGATCATCACAAAAAACAATCTGGAAAGCAAACCCCATTCCGTAAAATGCTGCAACCAGGCAAATGCCTCCGGATTTCCTCTGAGATCTGGCACCGCCTCTTTCAAATAACTGAGTCCAAGAAATAAAATAGCGAAGCCAATTAGAAATTCGCCCCAGTATTTGGTCTTTCCACTCCGATAAAAAAGCATGGGAACCCCAACAGCAAAAAGCGGAATAGAATAAGCACTTAAGCTAATCTTAAATCCTAAAATAGATATGATCCAACCGGTAATTGTCGTACCAATATTAGCCCCCATCATGATACCGGCAGATTCAACCAGCGTTAATAGCCCCGCATTCACGAACGAAACCGTCATGACCGTTGTGGCAGAAGATGATTGAACCAATGCAGTGGTAAAAAAACCGGTAAACACACCTAAAAAGCGATTCTTAGTCATGCTTCTTAATATATTCCGCATTTGAGAGCCTGCCGCTCGTTGGATCCCATCACTCATCATCTTCATCCCATAGATAAAGAAAGCGAGTGCTCCAAGGATTTCTAATAAATCACCGATTCCAAATTTCATGCTAAATTCTTTATTATTTTATCGCTTTTAAAAATGAAATTCTGCTTGCGTTCTCCACATAAAACTATCCAGGCTTGTAGCTCTGTCGAAATAGGAGAAATCCGTCTGGACCTTTAATTTATGCCCGACAATATATTTTGAAATAGCAATAGTATAAACATCTTCATTTTCAGCAACTTCCATATCCGGAAAAAGGGCTGTATATCGGGCCGCTAATTCCCAGTTGGAATCAAACATATAACCTGCCTGAACATTAACTCCACTTCCTGTATAGTAGGTGCCTATCTCATTTCCTGCTTTATCAAATACGACCGGGTTATGACTTTCAGTATCTCGTATTGCATACTCTCCCATGAGGGAAAAACCAAGGTATTTAAACATTAAATCGGCACAAAAGGTATTTAAGGTATGGCCGTAGTAATTGCCTTCATCATCTGTAATAAAAGTTCCCAGATGCCCTCTCTCCCTAACTGCGTTATCGTCAATATCGTAAGAAACACCAAGTGCTAATTTAGGGGATGTCTCTCGCTTAATAGCCCCTCCAACATAGTCTCCCTTTGAAGCAAATTCACCAAATGGGAGTAACTCCAATTTAAAAGTGTAAGAAAATCCACCTACGAAACCCTCTGTAACATTACGCCCATCTCCCTGGCTCAGTGAAAAAATCTCTCTGACAAGAAATGCTCCACCTAAACGGGTATAATGCTTTAATTGGATTCCGGCACCGCGATCAAGGGTAAATCTTGAATTCAGACGAGAACGAT
>JAGQWR010000164.1:9321-15914 GCA_020437105.1 Saprospiraceae bacterium | reverse complement strand
CCTTCGACTAACTTGGTGTCCAGTTTTGTGACTTTGGCTTCTGAAATCGGATTTACGCCTCGAATCTGTACGCCTCGCTGTCCTTTTGAGGTACTCAACATACCAGTTGCCAGGCTCCGGACAGTAGCAAATTCTACCTCCGGCTGAGCGCTTAATTCCGCCTGTAATTCGGAAGCGTTTTCAAAGTAAAATTGAGATTCCTGATCCAGGTCAAAATCCGGATTGTGTAACTGAATATGCGAAATCTGTGTTTCAATCGCATTGTCAATATAACTTTCGATCATGCCATTGCTAAAACTCATCATAAAGATTACTGCCCAAATGCCGATCATAATGGCCATGATCACAACAATGCTCCGTGTTCGGCTTCTCCAGATATTTCGCCAGGCTATTTTTAATACCATGATGTTTTCTTATAACTAAATGAGGAAATAGGTGATCAGGCACGCATAGCCTCTACCGGCTTAAGCCGACTAATTTTGATCAAGGGGTACAATGCCAGAATAGTGGTAATGATCAGTACCAGGATTGCCTGGTTCCAAAATATCTCTGGTGCAATAGCCGCCGGAAACACCGGGTCGAACCCGAATTTCTCATAGGTGCTGGCCATTTCTTCCGACATATTGTTGAAATTGAGGGGATTGTGGTTCAGGTAAATAACCAGTGGGAGGCTGGCCAGACTTCCGGCCACAACACCTACCAGTCCTAAAATGACCGTCTCAATCCAGATGATTATCCCTAATTTTTCCCGGCGCATACCGATAGCAGTGAGTACCCCAAATTCATACTCTCGTTCTTTGGTCATCATCAAAATCGTTCCGAAAATTCCGAAAGTGATAATGACATACAAAATGAATAAGATCACCAGGTTTCCGGCTGTATCAACCTCGCGGGCCTCCAGCAGTTCAGGCATCATTTCCTGCCAACTCATGACTTCGTATTTTTCGGTGTCGATGCCGGCTCGAACTTTTTTCAGTACCCCCGGTACATCTTTTCTGTTAGAAACATTCAAGGCAATGGAGTTGATTAGCCCTTCCGCACCATGCATACGCTGTGCTTCGAGCAGCGGTAAATAAACCATAACCTTGTTGAGGTCAGGCGATCCAAAGCGTACGATGCCTTTGACCGGATATTTACCGGCTGCATTTACGCCATGATATCCCTGGCCAATTAAAACCAGTGTATCTGAAATGCCAACCTTAAATTTTTCTGCCACCCCTTCTGCTATAATTATGCCTTTGTCTTCAGGTGTCAAATATTCCCCTTCAATGATTCGATCAGAAAGACCGGTCAGTTGGTTCTCGGCAGCTGGATCCATTCCGACTAATCGGACAACATAACTATATGTTTCATGTGAGCCCAGTGCAAATGTTTCCAGGCGGGGCGTAATGCCTCCCAAATCCGGCGTTTTATCCGGGAGGTTCCGGAGCTCTGGTGTCAGGGCAAAAGATTTGTCAATTGTTTGCTCATCCCAATATCCATCCAGATGAATTTGACCGTAGCCAAAATAAAAATTGACCACATTGTCGATCATCTTATCCCAGGCGCCTTTTTGGATAGACATCATCAGGATAGACAGGAGCACAGCAAAAAAAATGGAGCCGGCTGTAATGAGTGTTCGGCGCTTGTTTCTCCAAATATTTCGCCAGGCAATTTTTAAAACAGTATTCATAAGTGGCGTTTTACGGATTCCGGATTATTTGACACGTTTCAGGTTTTGAACTGAAAAGAAACTTTCTTCCACAGGCTGGTCAAAGCGTAGCGATAAATATTCGATTACTGTTTTATGGCCTGCTTCATCGGCCGGAATAACCTCCATGCGGGAGGGCAGTTTTTTTCCGCCTAAATCCTTTACATCAAGTCCCAGCATAGTATTGACCAGGAAGCCATCTTCATCATAAAACTCAGTTTTCATCTGTAGGTAATCGACCTTGCTAATCCACATCTTTAGTTTCCCCCACACCACAGCTGTTTCCTCTTTTGGGAAAAGCTCAATGACATAGCAGTCAAGGCCACCTACACTTTCAGACGCCAGCATCTTGTAGGTATAGTCTTCGGCAATGGATGTTTGTTTAACCAGGTCATCATTTGTAAAATCTGATCCCATCCAGGATTGGGTCATCATTGATGGGGGCATTTTCACAACCCGATCAATAGACGGCTGCCAGTTCCACATTTCCAGGTCTCTTTTTAAAAAGGCAGTACCCTTATCCCGAGCCGGACCCGTAACCAATATAAGGGAGTAATCCGTGCCTCTTGACCAGGATTTCATTTGCATCTCGCGTTGCCAATCAGGCCGAATAATTGTCATCTTAAGTTCGGCAATGCTGTAATCGCCATTGAGTCTGTCCTGTGCCTCCTGGACGATTGCTGCGGGATCTTGTGCAAAAACTCCGGAAAGAAGCAGGAGGCTCAAACCCGTTAATAGTGTTTTTAGAATGGTGGTTTTCATTTTTTTATTGGTTTATGTTCAGAATTCTTTGGTTGCATCTGCGCAACTTTATGAATGAGGTATTTTTCCATGTCGTCAAAAGGGTAGGCTTCTCCCATGGCGAGGAATCCCATCATGATGCCGTCCATGGCCGCGCCGAAAAACAGCGCTTCTTTTTCCGGTTCCTCAACGCCCAGGCTTGCCAGTAAGGGTGTGACGGCCATCATGTTTTCAAAGTTTTTCGGTCCGATCAAATCCTGTACACTGTCGAGTACCTGTTTTTGGAAAGCCAGCGAGGTGACAAACTTCCAATAAGGTGTATTCTCCCGAAGCATCTGGAAGCTTACTTTTATCAGTTGCGTAAGCTGTTCTGCCGGGTCATCCGATCCTTGCAATCCGGCACCCATTAAATCATCTCCGGTACTTATAGCATCGGATACAATGGCCCGAAGTAATCCTTCTTTGCCGTCAAAATAATTGTACATCAATCCTTTGGAGATGCCGGCTTTTCGAGCAATCTGTGCAATGGAGGTGTGAGCATACCCGTGAGCTGCAAATAACTCCAATGCTGCTTCCTTTATGGATGCTATGCTCTGGACCCGCATGGCCTCGAATTGATTTTTTGATTTTGGCGCCATATTTATTGAACGAACGTTTAGTCAAAAGTATTATTTATTAATTAAACTTGCAAGAGGTGTTGGATAAAAAGCGTTAAAAACAAGATAAAATCGTTGGATGTCCGGATGATTAAAGGAATCTGCGTTGGGATGATTAACTTTGCCCAATTCCAATTAGGTGGTCAAATTGAATGAAATACCTCCCCTGAAACTTATGAAAACACGAAACATACTGCTGATCAGTTTCTTATTCCTGTTTTGCCTTTCGGCGAAAGCCCAACTCAATCTAAAAGTTGGATACAGTCTGGGACTTTTCAACCCAACCAAAACCAATGAGATCCTAAAGCAATTCAATGCGGAGAATCCGTGGTTGGATGATAATTTCAGGGATTTGAATCTTATGAGCGGGGTCATGATAGGTTTCCGAAACCGCTGGGATGCTGTTGGACTGGAGTTGGCGTGGACCTCAAAATTTACTAAAGAACGTGGAAGTGGGGATGATCCACAGACGAATAGTGCCTTCCAGCGCACCTACTTTTACAGAGTGAATACTATCACAGCAGGTCTGGAATTTTTTCCGGGGGGAGGCGGCTTTTGCTTTGGCGGAACAGTAGATGCGACAGACCTGAATTATAAAGTAGAAGGCACCGGATATCCGGATACAGAAAAGATCGTCGATGATTTTTCCTTAGGAAGTCATTTTTTTGTTGGATTTGAAGTTAAAACGGGTGATTATATGTCGGTCTCTTTCCGGCCCTACATCCAGATTCCCTGGGAAACCTTTAATATTCAGGGATTTGAGCGGGCAAATTTTCCGGATAGCACAGCACCGGTTGAAGATTTTGAAGAAAACCTGTTCAATTTTGGGATTATGCTCATCTTTTACAACGGTCGGCAGACCAACTAATAGTTCTCTATTTGATGACAATCAGTTTGGCGGTCCCAATCAATTTACCTTGTTCCCGGAAAACTACAGTAAAAGTCCCAATCGAATTTGGGGCCCGGAAAACAGATTGATTTTCCAGGTCGTAGGTAGATACAAGTCGCCCGATTATATCAAAAACAAGAATTTCTAATTTGGGGCATGTCTCCATATTGCTGCGCAATTGGATGTCCTGACCCATCCGGCATGGATTCGGGAAAAGGATAAAAGCTTCCTGGCAAGCGGTGCTTTTCTCTGTAATCTTCGGTGTTCTTAAATGATACCATTCCTCTTTTAGGGTAGTAAATTTCCACTCATTATTTGCTTCAAAATAGTCGTATCCCTCTTCTTTGAAATAGATCGTATCATTGCCCAGGTCCTGATATTCGAAATACCGTCGTTTAGTTGGAATTTGTATAGGAGGATCCGTCAAGTAGTAATAAGTAAGAATTGAATCAGGTCTGTTACTATAAACCTCCTGGCCCTTAAAGGTCAAATCTTTTCTATAAAAATTCCAGTTATTGTTTTCCCAGGAGAAGCTCTTTTCCACAATTGTATCCTGTCCAAAATATTCATAGGTAACCATATAGGTGTTATCACAAATTCCATCATTGGGATAACTGTAATTACATCTCTTTATGGTATCCAACAGGCCATCATTGCCATAATCCCAATTGATTCTTGTTGTGTAAAATTCCCCGTTGGCGGAGGTATTTATTCCTATCTCCTGGATACGGTGGCCGGCATTGTCATATTCAAATAATTTACCCCTGTTGTACGTAAAATTCCCATTGGAATCGACATAGTATTCCCCTTCTTCTATCCAATTTCCAACAGCATCAAACGTTTTCTCCTTTTTGTAAAAATCGATCCAAATTCCATTATTCCAATGCTGGAGTATATACAAAGTGTCTAAAAGGGAAGAATCATAGAAATAGCTATGTAATGCTGAATTTTCCCAATCATTGTTTTGGTAATTTTCTGTCAATCTGGAGGTGATTCTTCCTTCCTCAAAAACCGTGGTGGTTCTGCTAAGGATATTCCAATTGTTATTTGCATCCAGGATTTCGGCCAACAAAGAAGTGGTATTAGGGCCATAAGTGTAATTGGTTCTTGAATTTGGATTTCGCTGTTGAATTAAACTATCGTTGGTATCGTACGAGAATCCGGCCCAGGATTCTGTAATGGTAGTATCGTTGTGAATACCAATTCCCCAAGACCAGGAATATAAACTGTCTATTAATAGTGGCACATAATTTTGTGCTTGCAAACAATTTGAAAGCATTATTGCGATTACCAGAATCCAAAGTTTTTTCATTTTCATTTAATTGCGCGCACTATATCCTCTTTGTTCTCTCTACTTCTATAAAATTGGCGTTTCGAAGGGAACCCGGAGACAAGTGCCAGGCTGATAGCATGATATTTTGCAAAAAGCGGGATAGTGCGCCGTTTTTCCATTTCTGCCAGGCGGTATTTTCCCAGCCACAAATGGAAATCAGAAAACCCCGACTTTTTAATTTCCTGGTAAATTTCCGACTTCGTCTTACCCGTTGCTAAGGCCAATAAATCGGGGCTAAGCTCCGGATCCAGGTAGCGTTTCTGGGTTATGGCCAATAGGTCTAATTGCAGTCCAAAACCAGCTATTTCAGAGGGCAATTCCGGCGCAACAGCAGCCAGATGTTTTTTGCTTCTTACCCACTGCCAGCCTTTCCAGGCCAACCAGAACAACACGACCGAAAAGGAGAGGTCGATCAATCGTCCGAAACTCGGGATATTATACAGGTTAATATTCAGAAAATTATAAGCCGCAAAATCCGTCAGGATATAAAATGTGTTGAGTCCGGCGAGCAGGAAAAGCACCCGTACATAAACCTTCTGCCACTTAATTTTTTTTCGTTGCCACGGAAAGCCACTAATTCGAAGAGTGGATTCTTTGTATTTGAGGTAGCGATAGGAGAGCGCGAGGTACCCAAAAAACGACAGAATATACAAGCCTCCTTCAATGGTTTTAAACCAGGGGAGATATAATTGCTCGTGTATTTCGAGTTTGCGTTCAGTTGACTGCAAAAAGACAATCCAATAAAAACTAGCCTGGAGGATAGGCAAAAAGAGATGTTTGAGATCCGAAAAACGTACCCGATAAGCCGGGTAAAGCATAAATTTAATATAAAAGAAAAAGAGCGGTCCAAAGAGAAAGGTGTACCAGATCGGCAAAAAGAAAAAGTCGGTCGATACTTTTTGATGAAGCAGGTTGTTGGCCAGGGAGAGGGTAAAAGTCAATAAAAGGAAGCCGTAACAAATATTCGCTTTTCGGTTGCCATAGGTTCTACTGAAATAAAGCGCCATAACGACCAGTCCTGCGACTATACAGCCTATCATCCAGAATTTTAGAATAATATCAAAAATTTCAAACTTCATATTTCGATCAAGATACAGCTTGCCTGGTTTTGATCAATAAGAATCTTCAAAACAAATCTAAATCGGCTATCTTCACAAATTCAAATATCCAGATAAAAGGCAAACAGGCAGATATGATTCGGGTGAATAGCGTTTCCAAGAACTTTTCCCTATCCAGGCAACAGGCGCGTGAAATGCGTACGCAAAGTCGGGCATTAGTCGCGGT
>JAGQWR010000164.1:0-9164 GCA_020437105.1 Saprospiraceae bacterium | reverse complement strand
CGATGATCAGAAAGTACGATCATCCATTGGGTTTTTGACCGGCAGTACTGGTTTATATCAACGGCTTACGCCGAATGAACTTGTAAAGTATTTTGCCGACCTCTATCAAATTGAAGCCAGCGTTTTCAAAAAACGCAAGGAAGAATTATTTGATTTGCTGGCAGTAAACGACTTTGCCAATAAGCGGATCGGACAATTATCGACCGGGATGAAACAAAAAGTGTCGATCGTGCGCACCATGATCCACGATCCGGAAGTGGTCATCTTTGATGAGCCTACTTCTGGCCTGGATGTTATTACGGCTGAGCATATTATACAATTGATCCGAAGCTGTCGGGACCAAAATAAAACAGTTATTTTCTCCTCTCACATCATGAGCGAAGTAGATTTGCTTTGTGATGACCTGGCAATTATTCATAAAGGTCGGCTCATCCATGAATCGAGTATGGAGGCATTCCGGCAGCAGAATGTCGGGTCGAGTCTCACCGAAGCCTTTATCCGAATTGTAGAAGAGGCAGGTTAAATTTCAACAAAAGCGCATGTTTTAAAACATTTTATTTGTTATTTAAACATTTTGGTTTAAATTTGAACACAAAATGTTTTAAAATGTCATTTTCAGGAAAACCCATACTATATGATTGGCGTGCTCAGATTCCCCGCTGGAAACAACAGGCTGAGGTCTGGGTACATAGTAATCGTTGGAAACTTGCAGGCGCTTTAGTCTTGTCGCTCATCGTTTGGCAAAAAGATTTGGAGTTCAGTGTTAATATGAGTCGTAAGTTGCCCGGGGCTCCGGGAGCAACTGTTGAAGCTACCCGACAAAGAAATCCGGCCAAAGCAACCGCTGTGATTTGGGCTGAAACACCGAAAGAAGAACGGAAGACTGTTCCGGCGCAACCCAAAAAGGCGGGTCCAAGGCCAGTGCCACCGGTAACTGCAAAAAAAGCAACGACCCCAAAGCGGACTCCGGAAGAAGAAGCAAAGTATCGAAAGCGTATGAATTATGTCGAGCGATTTGCTTCTGTTGCACAGGGGGAAATGAAGAAATATGGCATTCCGGCAAGTATTACACTTGCACAGGGGCTGTTGGAGAGTAGTTCAGGTGAAAGTCGGTTATCCCGGGAAAACAATAACCACTTTGGCATTAAGTGCCATTCGCGGTCCTGTAAAAAAGGACATTGTTCTAATTTTGCCGACGATTCCCACAAGGATTTTTTCAGGAAGTTTCCGAATGCATGGGAGTCATTTCGGGAGCATAGTCTGGTTTTACAGCGTGACCGCTACCAATTTCTATATGATTATGCAAAAACAGATTACAAATCCTGGGCACGAGGCTTAAAAAAGGCTGGTTATGCCACTGACCCCAAGTATCCGGAAAAATTGATCAGCTTGATCGAGTCACTGAATTTGAGTCAATATGACCGGATATAAATTAGCAGAAAAATAAAAGCGGATTCATGTTAGCATGAATCCGCTTTTGATTTTAGGAAGGGAATTATTTGGCTTCTTCTCCTTCCCGGCGTTTTTCGATCTCTTTCCGATCGGCTTCACGCATGCCTTCTTTCAATTCCTGCTCGATATTGGATCGGGCAGCGTTAAACTCCCGGATACCGCTTCCGATACCACGCATTAACTCGGGGATTTTTTTGCCCCCAAATAATAGTAGGATCGCAAATACGATCACCAACATCTCCGGTCCCAGAAAATTGAACAATAATAAGGTTTCCATGATCATTTTAGTTTAAGAATCCGAATCGGCCTGGTTTTTCAGGGGTTTAACGGATTCGCTCCGCAAATTACGGCTTACAAATGTGATTTCTATTTTTTTAGCCCAATCTCTCTCAACCGCTCATCCAGATACGCTCCTGCAGTAATGGGATCATAGGCAAGCGGGTTCTCCTCTGTAACACAAATATCTAAGCAGCTCAGGTCCATCGTACTCCTTGGATGCAGGAAAAAGGGGATAGACAACCTGGGTAAATGCCACATTTCACGCGGTGGGTTAACAACGCGGTGGGTAGTTGATTTAAGATAATTATTGGTTAGCCTTTGGAGCATATCACCAACATTAATAACGATTTCATTCTCTTCGGGCATAATAGGAAGCCATTCGTTGTCCATGTTTAACAACTGCAGCCCACCAGCTGATGCACCAAAAAGCAGGGTAATAAGATTTATATCCTCATGTTGTTCGGCACGAATAGCAGATTTAGGCTCATGGGTAATCGGTGGATAATGGATTGCCCGAAGGATGCTATTGCCATTATGTATTTTGTCTTCAAAGAAGTTTTCACCAAGTTCCAGGTGTATAGAAATTGCTTTGAGTAATTCGGCTCCTGCCGTTTCGAATGCCCGATAGAGCAAACTGCCATACTCTGTAAATTCCGGTGTTTCTTCCACCTGGACATTATCCGGATATTCTGATTTTATTGAATCGCCATCAGCGACTTCCTGTCCGATTTGAAAAAATTCTTTCAGATCGGCAACAGTTGATTGTTTTGCATGTTCCCTGCCAAAGGAGGTATATCCACGTTGTCCGGCCAAACCGGGAACCTCATATTTTCGCTTGACCTCTGTTGGAAGGGCGAAAAAAGCTTTCGCTGAATCATAAAAGCCATTTACAAGATCCAGTGGAATACCATGATTTTTTACACCTACGAATCCAATTTGGTGAAAGGCTTCACCCAACTCTTTTACAAACGCTGATCTTTCAGCTTCATTGCCATTGATAAACTTGTCAAGGTCAACGACAGGAATAGCTCTTTCCGGCATGGTGGTACTTTATTAATCAGATACAAATATCGGTAAAAAACTTCAGGGTAGCAGACATTTGGTCGATTCAACCCAGTTTTCGGTCGGGATTATCGCTTAGAAAGGAGTTCCAGTTATTGTATCGTTTTACACTATCAGATCCGTGTCCATTTTGATAATGGTGGCAAATGGCTGTAGCCAGGGCATCCGTAGCATCCAGGGTGATATCCTCTAATTTTACACCCAGAATTGTTTGCACCATAGCTGCCACCTGTTCCTTGCTGGCTGTCCCTTTTCCGGTAACAGATTTTTTGATCTTCTTGGGAGAATATTCGGTCACCTCCAGATTCATAGTAATTGCTGCGGCAATGGCAACCCCCTGGGCTCGTCCCAGCTTTAACATCGACTGCACATTTTTCCCAAAGAAAGGTGCTTCAATAGCCAACTCGTTCGGGTTATATTGTCTTATGAGTTCTTGTAGCTTTTCAAAAATGATGCGGAGTTTCCCATACGCTGTAAGTTGGCGCTGCATATTAACAACACCAAAGTCTATCAAGCGAATCTGATTAGATGCAATTTCAATAATAGCATACCCAAGTATATTTGTGCCGGGATCTACTCCCATGATCCGTAATGGTTTAGCTTTGCTCATCTCTGCCACAAGGTACGTATTTTGTCAGAGCTTAATATTTGAAGATCCCTTTACCTTTGCACTAAACCTATTGTATTGAGTCGTCGTTTTTCACGCTACAGGCTACTGGATTTAACCTTAAAAGGGGGACTGCTTTTTCTATTAGGCATGGTTATTTATAAACAGGTTTTTGAAGATGACCATTGGCATGATCTGTTGGGGCAACTTCAATCAAATCCGGAACCCAAAAAATGGATTTTCCTTATTCTTACCGTCCTCCTGATCCCGGTAAATTGGGGGCTGGAGACTAAAAAGTGGCTAAGTTTACTTCCCCATGATTTTGGACTTTCCTTTTGGAACAGCTTACGAGCTGTTTTGATGGGGATTGCGATCTCCCTGATTACCCCAAACCGGATAGGTGAGTATGGCGGTCGGATTTTATTGGTTAGGGGACGTCGTCGGTGGGATGCCGTTTTAGCTACCCTGGTGGGCAGCCTGGCGCAGATGCTTATTTTGCTTTGTGGCGGATTTATCGGACTGATCATTTACGGCAGAAAATATCTGGATTTAGAAATTTGGCAGTTTCGTTCTGCTCTCTTTTTGACGCTCATTCTGGTGCTGACCGGATTTTATGCTTTTTTTAACATCGCCCGTTTTGAGGGATTTGTAATGCGTTTGGCACGTCGTTGGAAATGGGCAAAACACCTTTTGCGCATCCGGAATTATAGCCAAAAAAGGCTCCTGACCGGCCTACAGTGGGCTGGATTTAGGTACCTGATTTATGTGCTTCAGTACCTTCTTGTTTTATACTTTTTTGGCGTAAAACCACCGATAATAGAGGGTTTTGCAGCCATCGCTACGATCTATCTTATACAAACAAGTATTCCCCTACCTCCCCTGATTGCCATTTTTGCAAGAGGCGAACTCGCCCTTTTGATTTGGTCTGTTTATTCGGAAGACTCTGCATCCATCTTAGCGGCAAGCCTGAGTCTTTTTATACTAAATTTGACGATACCTGCGTTACTTGGAGCGGCAATTCTTGTCCAAATAAACGTACTGAAATCACTTGGATATGAAAGTTCTGAATAAAATAAAGTGGCTCACTTTTGGCGGAAGCCTGCTGGTTTCCATGGCATTTATGCCCGCTCCTCTGGTGCCTGTTGATCTGGCAGAAGATGACATCAACGCCTGTACCATTACGAATACAACTTTCCGTGCAGGAGAGCAGATTTCCTATAAGGTTTATTACAACTTAAACTTTGTTTGGATTCCTGCGGGTGAAGTCGTTTTCAATGTAGAAGGGATGGATGGCCAATACCATATTTCTGCAGTTGGAAACACCTATAAATCGTATGAATGGTTTTTCAAGGTACGTGATCGATATGACAGCTATATCGATGCTGAGACCTTGCTTCCTTATTTGTCCATTCGCGATGTACAAGAGGGTGGATATACCCTCTATGAGAAAACTACTTTTAATCAGGGAAAAAGTAAGGCACGCGTTGTACGGGGCCGGGCGATCGACAACATCAAGGAGGATAAGGAATATCCGATATCTACCTGTATGCATGATATGTTGTCGATCCTTTATTACGCACGGAATCTGAACTACACAAATTACAATTCCGGTCATCGATTCCCAATGGATATTTTCATGGATAAGGAAGAATGGCCATTAAGTGTCGAATATCTTGGTAAAGAGGAGGAAGTGAAAATCAAGGGATTAGGTCATTTTAATACGATTATGTTTAGTCCGCAGTTGATTGCGGGGGATGTTTTTCCGGAAGATGCGCAGATGAAAGTTTGGGTAAGCGATGACCTCAATAAAATTCCGGTGATGATTGAATCTCCCCTTTCCGTTGGAAGTATTAAAGTTGTGCTTCAAGATTATTCGGGCCTTCGATATGAGATGGGCGCGAAAGTGAATTAATTACCCCTGAGGGCTCTCGAAAGAGAGCCCTCTATCCCCCTTTTTTATTCCAAAGTCTGTATCTTTTCCCGGCATTTCCTTCGGCTACTATTCTACTCAATTTGGTGTTTATGAAACGGACTCTTTGGGCTATTTTACTTTTTTTGCTGGTGTTTTGGTCTGGCGTATTTGTTGCTAAAAAGTATTTTCAGTCTTCTGAAAGTTATGTGGAGGATTCGCAGATCATTGTAGAACAAATTGAAAAAGTTTGCAAGCTGGTTACAGTAGAAGGACACTTTGTAGAATACTATGATTACAAAGAAGTGTCTGCTCCTTCTGCTTTTGGCTTTCCGATTTTTAGTATGCGCAGCCTTTTTCCGGAAGCCGCTCAAATGCGTATTCGGGGAACCGTCATGGTTGGGTATGACCTGACAAATCTTAAAGTTGACGCCTTTCCGGATGAGAAAATCATTCGAATCAGTAAATTGCCTGAACCCCAAATCCTTTCTGTTTCACACGAAGTCGATTATTTTAAAGACGATTCCTGGTTTATCAATGGCCTGGAAGATGAGGATTATGTGAAAATGGGGAAGGGGGCACAAGAGAAAATCCGGAAGGCAGCTGAGTCCAGCACCTTACTTGACGCTGCCCGGGAGCAAGGCAACGAGGTGTTTAATCTGATCGAATTTATTGTTACCACCTCCGGCTGGACCCTGGAATGGGGTGAAAATCCGCCATCCGATCCGGTACTGCCACAGCTTACTCCCGAAGTGGATTCGGTTAAGCCCTCCATGTGGTAGCATTCAGGCAAGCTGTTTGCATAAGCAGGTGCCATCTGAATAACAATAACAAAACATTAGGATAGTAATTTTCCCTCTCTTCGGCTAAAAAAATTTATTTTTAGCCCATTCTTGCAACAAAATTGGGTGTTACGGCATAATTGGCCATTATTTTAACGAATTTGGCACTCTATTGTCTGGTTTACACCAAAGGATTGGACGGTGGTGGCCATTAATAAAAGTAATTGAGATTATGACGAAAGATCCTTCCCAACGAACGCTTTTCGGACACCCGGTCGGGTTGTTTATTTTATTTTTCACAGAGATGTGGGAGCGTTTTTCCTATTACGGGATGCGTGCGATCCTCACGCTCTATATGATTACCTCTGTAGCTGATAAAAATCCCGGACTGGGATGGGACGAAGCTTTTGCTCTGTCTATTTATGGTTGGTACACTATGTTGGTGTATGTAATGAGCATCCCCGGGGGGATCCTGGCTGACAAATTTATTGGTCAGAAAAAGAGTGTGCTCGTTGGCGGATTGGTCTTGGTTTTGGGCCACAGTATTCTGGCTATTGATGCGATCTGGGCATTTTATTTAGGTTTGGTGCTTATCATTATCGGTGTCGGGTGCTTAAAACCAAATATTTCGACCATGGTTGGCGGTCTTTACAAACAGGGCGATCCCGCCAGAGACCAGGGTTTTACCATTTTTTATATCGGTATTAATATTGGAGCCTTTTTGGCTGCATTAGTCGTTGGGGTAGTTAGTGCTGTTTACGGGTGGCACTATGGCTTTGGCCTTGCCGGAATTGGTATGGCTATTGGTCAGCTTACCTTTATGTGGGGACAAAAATTCCTGAAAGGTATTGGAGATGCTCCTGAAAAAGCAGGATCTGCAACAGTTCCTTCTAATGCAGCGGAGTCTGAAAACTCCTCTCTTAGTGCGCTGTTTGGGCGCTTATTGAAAAGTCCGCTTCATATGGTTATCACTGTAGGACTGATGGCCGCCGGAGTGCTTGCTGCTATCTTCATGGCAAAAGGAGCAGAAAAACTGGCATATAGTTTACTCTCCATTTTTGTTGCCCTGGTCATCGGGATGATGATGATGGTTTACCAGGAGATAAACAAGATCGAGAAAGATCGGTTTGTGGTGTTGTTGATTGCTTTTCTGCTGGTTATCGTTTTCTGGGGGGCTTTTGAGCAGGCAGGTGGCTTAATGAACATCTATACCCTGAAGAAGATTGATCGGGTGGTCCCTCTGTTTTCCATGGATATCATTTTCTATGGCGGAGCTTTAATCCTGTTGTATTTCGGTTTCCGCGCCTGGCGGAAAAAAATGGATACAGTCTATATTTTTGTTCCCATTGGTTTATTACTTGCCGGTTTATATGGCTGGCTCCGGACGACCAATATGTCTGATCCGTATGAAATTCCTACTGCGGTTTTCCAATCTGTTAATGCCTTGTTTATTATCATTTTTGGCACCCTGGTAGGCGGCTTTTGGATTTGGTGGCAACGCAGTGGCCGGGAAGCATCCTCTGTTTTCAAAATGGCGATCGGCACCATAATTATGGGTGTCGGATTTTTGTTTATGGCAAAAGCATCTATCGATATTGTAAAATATGGGGATAAAGCTGCGGTGATGCTGCTTATTCTGGCCTATTTGTTTCATACCATTGGTGAGTTGTGTATTTCGCCTGTTGCCTTATCATTTGTTACCAAGTTAGCTCCTGTAAAGTATGTCTCCCTTATGATGGGTGTCTATTTTGCTGCAACCGGCTTTGGAAACAAGTTGGCTGGTACCATAGGTGAAATTTCACAGAAGGAAACAGTTCATATCGAATTGCTTGCCAATGAAGCTCAAATTGCGCCTTATGTCACAGATACTACCATTGCAACCGGCTCAAATTTTGAAATCGTTGGTCAGGTTTTCCTCCAGGGAAATGACATTGTGGTAAAGGATGGACAGACAGATTTAGCGACCTATTTTAGTCTGGATGAAAAAAATAAAGAGATTTTAAAAACCAGTCTTGACGATTTCGAAAATTCAGCCAGTGAGCCTTTAACGGCGATCCTTTCCTTTGAGAAAGACCCGGAAAAAGAAGTTGCCGGCCTTGGATACAGAGGTGATTTGGAAGTATTTGAAATACAGGACAACCAGGAACTCAGAACATTTTTCTCCATATTTATTTTTACTGCTCTATTTGGATCTTTACTAATCCTCTTTATTAAGCGATTAAAACGCTTATCACATGGGGCAGAAGATCTTGTAGAAACAGGTCAACATTGATTGGACGAGCGAAAAAAATATTACTGAAACCTAATACAAATTAGGGGCGGGTCCCCACAAATAAAATCAACATCATATGGCAGCGGAAGCTAATGATTTTTTCAAATCGAAGGTCCTCGGACACCCATCCGGACTTTTTGTGTTGTTCTTTACGGAAATGTGGGAAAGGTTTTCATACTACGGCATGCGCGCCTTATTAATTATGTTTTTCACCGCTTCTCTGATGGATAGCGGTTGGGGATGGCCACCTGAATACGCTTATGCGATCTTTGGTACTTATACCTCCCTGGTCTATCTGTCAACACTATTGGGGGGCTATTTTGCGGATAACAAAATTGGATATAGAAGTGCTGTTGTGGTGGGTGCCCTGCTCATGACACTTGGTCATGGCTGTATGGCTCTGGAAACACCTTTATTTATTTATTCCGGATTGACTTTATTGGTTTTTGGAAGTGGGTTTTTCAAACCGAATATGACTTCTATGATTTCGGAATTGTATAAAGAACATCCCGAGAAAAAAGATGGTGCCTATACTATCTTTTATATGGGTGTAAATGCAGGAGCCTTTTTAGGCATTTTGCTTTGCGGGTACTTGGGAGAAAAAGTAGGCTGGTCTTACGGATTTGGTGTTGCTGGTATCTTTATGCTCTTTGGTTTATTGCAATTCTGGTTTGCCCAAAACATTTTTGGTGAAGTCGGAAAGAAACCTGATCCGGAAGCCAAAAAAATAATAGCTGAAGGAGATACGGATAAACGTAACCCATTCTCCAATTGGCAGCTTGTGTTAGTCTTTGTTTCGGC
>JAGQWR010000163.1 GCA_020437105.1 Saprospiraceae bacterium | reverse complement strand
CTTGCGCGAGCAAGGCAGGCAGGTTTTTTGCCTTGTAGGCCAAAAAAATAAAGTTGCTAAATTTTCCCAAACCACTTTCGTTTGGGTATAGATTGGCATTAAAACCTTACTTTAGATTGGGTATATAGTTTTGTAATTAATGATTGCCTCATGAAAAGCGACAATTTTTTGTTTTGGCAGAAGTGGCTTACCTATGCAAATGTGATGACGGTTTGTGTAGGTTTATTAGTTGCGTTTGGAGGGAACTCTTTTTTATTTAAATTACATAATAATTATTCTCAAGAGTTATTTTTTAACGGACAGGATTTTTCACCGGAATTATTATTTTTTAAAAATTGGTTGTTTGGTATAATTGGAGGTACAATAGTCGGGTTTCATTTATTAATGATATTTATTTCCGAAAATGCATTTAAGAAAAAAGAACCTTGGGCCTATATTGCTCTTTGGGTGGGATTGTTATCCTGGTTTATTATTGATTCAAGTATTTCCATTTATTATGGAGCTATATATAATGTGGTTTTAATTAATCTGGTGGCATTGGTTTTAATTGCTGTTCCTTTGCTCATGTGCCGAAAGGAGTTTAAAAACAATGCTTAATTGTGTTCCCCCATTCACTTCGTTTTGGGTACAGCCGCATATACCTCCTGGAGCAAACAAACGTTCTATAAAAACATACGGAGTACCCAACCTTTTTCAACGAATCACCGTCTTACTTTCTGTACCAGCTATCTGACTTTGGGTAAACCTGTATAACTGTTAAAAAACAACACAAATGAAAGTTTCAAAAACCTTGTTAAAAACTATTGCGATTGGTTTGACTATTGGGGCGGCAAGCGCCTGTGGCTATTTGGAGGATATTAATAATGTAGAGCCAAACCACGACGATGATGGTACCCAGCAATGTACCCAAGCCGTTGATGATCCAAAATCAACTGTATATAACAACTGTCCGGCCTGTGGTATGGGGTAAAAAGTAGAAAGTTAAATGTCGAAGATCCATTCGTCTATTGCGTGTAATCTGGATGCAAATATGCTTTTGGCTTCTTTGCCATTATTTGCTTCTGAGAAAGTGCAGGCAATCGAATGGTCCTTCGACACCTTATATAAACATCGGCATATTCCGGATTGGTTTGTTGAATTATTACAGGCCTATAGTGCGGAAAACCGCTTGATCGGGCATGGTGTTTATTTTTCCCTTTTCTCAGGAAAATGGTCCCCCGACCAACAAGCCTGGCTTGATCATCTATCCCGGCTTTCCACCAATTTTAATTTTGACCACATCACCGAGCATTTTGGGTTTATGACCGGCGAGGACTTTCACCGGGGAGCCCCACTTAGCTTGCCATTTACTACAAAAACTTTATTGCTCGGCCAGGATCGGCTTAAACGCATGCAGGAAGCCTGTGGCTGTCCGGTAGGGTTAGAAAATTTGGCTTTTGCTTATTCGCTGGAAGAAGTAGAACAGCACGGGGCTTTTTTGGAAGCCTTGGTGGAACCCGTAAATGGGTTTATTATTCTGGATCTGCACAACCTTTATTGTCAACTCCATAATTTTGACGTTTCCTTTGATGATATCATAAAACGCTACCCTTTGGATCGTGTGCGGGAAATCCATATTTCCGGAGGTAGTTGGGAACCGTCCCGGCAAAAACCGGAAAAATCGATTCGGCGCGACACGCATGATGATGCCGTGCCGGAGGCGGTTTTTGAGCTGCTGGAACAAAGTCTAATGCTGTGTCCGAACCTTAAATATGTGGTACTCGAGCAGTTGGGTATTGGTTTAGCATCAGAAGACAGTAAGCAACAATTTCAAGCCGATTTTTATCGAATGGAACGTTTGGTGGAAGCTTATAACCTGTCGCTAGCACCCCAGTCTGCTATTTCCTTTTTGCCGGTCCAAGCTTTTGAATCCAGTTCCCGGCCGGCCGTAGAGGATATGCAACTCTACCAGGAGCAACAAGTTTTGTCGAGGCTGTTAGAGGATAGTACAGACCTTGAATCTTTTCAAGCGGGCCTGAATAACTCCATCCTTGCTCATTCTGACTGGAGAATCGAAACCTGGGCTCCGGAAATGCTTGAAACAGCCTATCAGATCGCTCAAAAATGGAAGAAGGGATTTGCCTAATCCGTTGAACCCTTTCGTCTCTCCCTGTTTATTTCCCTTACTTTTCTTCAAATAATGAGACCTTTGCAGGAAAATACATGCAATGGACGGAACCAACAGAAAGGATATCCAGAAAGGATTATTAGTACGCATCGTACAGAAGGAAGATCAACGTACTGGAGATTTAACGGAAGGTTATGTACAAGATATCCTTACAAAATCTTCCACTCATCCACATGGTATTAAGGTGCGATTGGAAACAGGGGAAGTAGGGCGGGTAAAAGAAATTTTAGAAGAAGATTGATCTGATCGTTATTATTAGAGGCAGATAAGAGAAAATGCCGAAATAGATAAGTCATAAGCGGGAAGCTGAACCTTTCGACCGATCCCACTGCATATTTTGTTCTCTTTTCAAACGCATTCTAAATAACGATTTGATGATACATACCTATAAAGTAAGTGGCATGACCTGTAACGGTTGTGTGGCAAGTGTGAAGAAGGCATTGGAAGCCCATCCCGCTATTAGCGAAGCAGCTGTGTCGCTCGAATCTGGCGAGGTGAAACTCACGATGGACAAACATTTGTCAGATCAGGCGCTTCAAAAAGCACTGGGCACTGAAAAATATCGAATTCACACTGATGAGCCTGCTGAAGTTAAGGCTCCGGATCAAGCAGAAAAATCCTGGTTGGAAACATATAAACCGCTCCTTCTAATTTTCTTTTTTTTAGCCGGAACCAATTTTTTAATTGTAACGCGGCATGGGCCATTCGATCTGACGGATTGGATGAGTGGATTTATGGCGGGATTCTTTTTGGTTTTTTCTTTTTTTAAATTTTTGGATCTCCGGGGCTTTGCTGAAAGCTATCGAATGTATGACTTGTTAGCAAAACGAGTACCCGTTTATGGTTATATTTATCCTTTTATTGAATTAGGACTCGGAATTGCATATCTATCCGGATTTAACCCGGCTATTACATATTCTGTTACCATCATCGTTATGGGATTTAGTAGTTTAGGTGTGATCCAATCTGTTTTAAATAAAAAGCAAATTCGGTGCGCTTGCTTGGGAGCTGTTTTTAATTTACCCATGAGCACAGTGACCATTATTGAAGATTTGTTAATGGTAGGCATGGCGGGGTGGATGTTGTACTCCATGTAGATATTTGTAGAATTTTTAATTCTTAGGTTTTAATTTTTAATTTAATGCGACTAGTACTTTTTATTTTTTTTCTGCTACCTGTTTTTTTTGTCTCCGCACAAGTAGCGGAAGTCGAATCCCTCATCCATAATTACGTAGAGAGCCTCCCTGTACATGCAGAAGTGAGCATTGCCTATGTTGAAAATGGAAAAGTATATCGGTATGGTTATCAAGTCGGAGAGCATGGTCCGGAAGCAGTTAATAATTTTGACCGGCTCTATGAAATTGGTTCTATCACCAAAACATTCACGACCAGTCTCTTGATGCATGAAGTGCATCTTGGTAAAATGCAGCTTGAAGATCCGATCCAGGAGTATCTTCCTGTACAGATGAAAGGAGACAGCTTTGATGGGCATACAATTACTTTATTGGATTTAGCGACCCATACTTCCGGATTAAGTACCAGTCCGGATAATGCGGGCTGGCCTTATATTCGAGCGAAAATCTTTACACCTCAAAATCCAAATCGAAACTTTAAGGCTAAGCATTATTACAAATATCTGGAGGACTTTGAGTTGGACTATATCCCCGGACAGGTCTGGGAGTATAATAACTTTGCAATGGCTTTGTTGGGTGATCTCATTGCCCGAAAAAACAATTCTACCTGGGAGGTACTGGTAAAAAAATGGTTATTTGATCCTCTTGGTATGAGCAACAGTTATTTCAGAATA
This sequence comes from Saprospiraceae bacterium, assembly GCA_020437105.1. Lineage (GTDB taxonomy): Bacteria > Bacteroidota > Bacteroidia > Chitinophagales > Saprospiraceae > JAAEZH01. The sequence goes on along the minus strand of JAGQWR010000163.1, from coordinate 22,743 downwards.
GAGAAAGCACAAGAAGATATTGCCGTTCAGGGATACAATGAGAAGGGAAAAAAAACGGCCCGATGGGAAATGGATTTCATCGCGAATGCAGGAGGAATCAATTCGAGTTTGAATGATATGCTCCGTTGGATGGATGCTAATTTGCATGTTGTTTCGGAAGATTTGGCTTTTATCCATGACGGGCATGATGAGCTTGGGCAAAAAATTCTATTCAATGACGGCTACTGGTTTATGGGGATTGGCTGGTGGCACCGACTGAAGGATGATCCATATCAAACGATCTACCACTCAGGGGGTACAGGCGGGTTTACCACCATTTTTGGTTTTGATAAAGAACGGCAAAAGGGAGTGATCATTTTGACCAACTTTGCTTATGATCATCCACAAATGCGGACTGCCGATGATTTGAATAAAACCTATGAAATGGGGCGAACCATTATGACATTGGAGGACTAATGCTTTCACACAAATAAAACCTAATTGGCATGCATCTCACCCCCAAAGCCGGGCTTCAAAAGCTCCTGGAAGAAAAAAGCCTCTTTATTACGCTTTTTAAACATGGTACCCTATCGGTAGAAATATATAAACCGGAAGGAATAGATAAACAGCAACCCCACGAGCAGGATGAAATTTATGTGATCACCTCCGGCGAAAGCCGCTTCTTTAATGATGGGGAGTGGGTAAATTGCAAAACAGGGGACTTACTTTTTGTTAAAGCAGGTAAAGAACATCGATTTGTGGATTTTACAGACGATTTCTCCACCTGGGTCGTTTTCTATGGTCCAAAGGGTGGAGAATGATTTTTCCGCCAACACAAAAAAACTACCATATACTTATGCCTCAAATACAATTTAATTCTTTTCCCAATCTTCAAACCGAAAGATTGATCCTTCGGCCACTCCGGCAGGAAGATCTCGATTCACTATTTAAATTACATTCCGATAAAAAAAATGCGCGCTTTATTGACCGCGATATTCCGGAAAATTCAAAAGAAACCCTTCTTTTTCTTGAAAAAATCCAAAAAGGAATTGCAGAAAATCAATGGCTTTTCTGGGCAATAGAAGAAAAAGAACAATCCTTGTTTTTGGGTACAATTTGTATTTGGAATTTTTCTGCCCATGGACTGAAAGCCGAAGTTGGTTTTGAATTAGCCGCCTCATTTCAACGAAAAGGCTATATGACAGAAGCCCTCCAGGCCGTTCAGGAATATGGCTTCGAAAAATTGGGACTTCATAGATTAGAAGCACGGACCCATTCTCAAAATGCAGCTGCTATTCATTTGCTGGAAGAAACGGGGTTTGAATATCGGGAGACCAATTTGGAAACCAGCAATAAAACAGGCAGTGCCGAACCCATTACAATCTTTAGTCAAACCAACAAGAGCCTCTAAGGCAGTGTAAGTACTTGCACAGGCCGGGAAAAGCAGATACTTTGGCAGAGCTTTAAGTGCCTTATGGAGAGACTCAGTATTTTCGATATTTACAAAATCGGTGTTGGACCGTCCAGTTCCCATACATTAGGTCCGTGGAAGGCGGCTAATCGTTTTGCTTTAGGATTGGTTGATAAACCTATAACCAGTTTACAAGTCCGGCTTTTTGGATCTTTATCTAAAACAGGTGTTGGGCATGGCACTGATATTGCCGTCATGTTGGGGCTGCAATCCTTTGATCCGGAAACAATAGATACCACAAATATTGATGCGTATATTCAAAAAATACGAACTGAAAAAAAGCTCCGGATAACGGGAGCCGACGTTGATTTTAATCCGGCGTTGCAAATTATTTATGAAAAACACGCTTTACCCTATCATCCAAATGCCCTGACATTTCGGGCAGAGATAGAAGGGGGAGATGTGGTGGAAGAAACCTATTACTCTATTGGAGGTGGCTTTATTACACAAGGAAAAGAAAAGGAAGGGTTTATTCATATTAATGACCTGCCCTTTCCGGTAGAAAGTGGCAGCGATTTGATTGCCCATACAGAAACAACGGGCCAGCCGATTTCGGGCGTAGTGATGCGTAATGAATTATACCTGCGAAACAAGGACGAAATCCGGGCAGGCGTTTTGCGGATTTTTGACACGATGCTGGAGTGCGTGTATCAGGGCTGTCATAGTGAAGGAATCCTTCCGGGCGGACTGAATGTCAAAAAACGCGCCAAGGCCTTGTGCGACCGATTACTTGACGGCCGGCAATTTGACAATATACCCGATTGGTTGGAGGCGATAAAAACGAGTCCGCATAATTTTTCTACTATAAATAAATGGATCAGTTGTTTTGCCCTGGCAGTAAATGAGGAAAACGCTTCTTTGGGAAGAGTTGTTACCTCTCCTACAAATGGGGCAGCGGGGGTGATCCCTGCGGTGTTGATGTACTATTACTGCTTTTGCGATTACAAAGGGGAAGATGATATTCTGAATTTTATCTTAACCTCCGGGGAGATTGGATGTATTTTTAAAAAGCGGGCGACCATCTCCGCAGCAGTCGGGGGATGTCAGGCTGAAATTGGGGTCTCCTCTGCCATGGCCGCCGGTGCCCTGACCGAGTTGTTGGGCGGCGATCCGGAGCAGGTATTAATGGCTGCAGAAATCGCGATGGAACACCACCTCGGATTGACCTGTGACCCGATTGGCGGACTGGTACAGATCCCCTGTATTGAGCGAAATACCATGGGGGCCATCAAAGCGATTACCGCCAGCCATCTGGCGATGGAAGGCAATCCGAAAAATGCTATTGTAAACTTTGACATGGTCGTTAAAACCATGTGGGATACGGCCCAGGATATGCATGAAAAGTATAAAGAAACGGCAGAAGGCGGTTTAGCCTTTAATTTGCCGGTTGTTTTACCTAATTGCTAGGCTTTGCAAAAATTTTCCAGCATTGATGAATTTCTGGACTTTCTTCCGGAACAGGAGCGACAGATTACCGAATATCTGCGGGATCTGATTTACGGCTGTATTCCCGATGTGTCAGAAAAGCTGTCTTACAATGTGCCCTACTTTAAAAAACATCAGAACATTTGTTTTATCTGGCCGGGATCTGTGCTTTGGGGTAAAAAACGCAGCTATGAGGGCGTTCGATTAGGGTTTACCCAGGGTTATCTGCTGGAGGATGAAATAAATTACCTGGATAAAGGTGATCGTAAACAGGTCTATTGGCGCGATTTCCGCAGCCTCGAAGAGATTGATTCGGAAGTTTTGTGTGCCTATATCTTCGAAGCAGTCGTATTAGATAAGGCATTGGCCTCCCAAAAACGAAAAAAATAAAATGGTGTCCAGACCGATTTTTTGAAAACATAAAATCTACCTGAACTATTATAGTCGTATATCATTGAAAGTAAACAATCTATTCTATGCGACTCACAGCCCTATTCTTTCTTCTGGCAACCTTCTTTACAACAGCTACCCTTCCAGCGCAGCAACTCAATTTAGAGAACCCAATCCGTTTTTTAGCGTTAGGCGATTCGTACACCATCGGACAAAGTGTGCCGGCTGATCAGCGCTGGCCATTGCAGCTACGTGATTCACTACTCACTCGGGCTTATACAGTTGATGCAGCAGATATCATAGCCACAACCGGCTGGACAACCACCAACTTGCTGAATGCGATTGACGGAGCTGATCTTACTGAAGGAAACTATAACCTCGTTTCGCTTTTGATTGGGGTAAATAATCAATATCAGGGGCAGGATTTTGCCTTGTACGAACCGCAGTTTACGCAGCTTTTGGATTCTTGTCTGGCGTATGTTGGGGGTGATCCCAGCCGGGTATTTGTGCTCTCTATCCCGGATTATGCTTATACGCCTTTCGGCGAAAATAACCCCAATGCATCAACGATCAGCATGGAAATTGATGCATACAATTCTATCAATGAGAGTATAGCTGCTGATTATGGGGTCTCCTATTTTAATATTACGCCGATTTCGAGAATGGGACTGGACCAGCCTGGTTTGGTTGCCGGAGATGGCCTGCATCCATCCGGTGCTCAATATACCCTTTGGGTAGAACAGATATTGGAACAGTTGGATCAGCAAACGACCTCCACCAAAAAAGATCCGGCAAAAGGTGGTATTCCGATGTTGATCTACCCGAATCCGGCCACAGAAGAGATTCGGATAATGAACCCGAAGGACATCTTCATTGATCGGTTTTTGATTTATAACAGTTCTGGATTGATGGTTAAAAATGTGGAGGTTAGTGCCATTTCAGAGCATCAGATTATTTTGGATCTGCCGCAGGGGCTATATTATTTAGAGGCCCTTGAGCGCGGAAGCACCGTAGCAATTGAGACATTTGTTATAGGAGGTTGATCTAATTAGCCCGCCCTTAATATGGCTGTTCGTTGTATCTTAGAACACAAAAACTAAGGTATGGGAATTTCGGATCTGGTTGAGTACATCAAAAAAGGGGAAAATGAATCCCTTAAAAATGCCCTGCAGGTAAATCCGGCTTTCGCCGAAAGGCAGACAGAACAAGGGGTATCACTATTGCTTTTTGCAGCGTATTGTCGCAATATGGAGGCAGTGCAAATTATCCGTTCTTTCCGCACCGAAATTGATTTATACGAAGCAGTAGTTTGTGATGATCTGGATCTTGTGCAGCGCATTTTAGAGGCTCATCCCGATTGGATTAACCTGCCTGCGTCAGATGGATTTTCTGCTTTGGGACTGGCTTGTTTTTTTGGCCGGGAATCCATTGCCTTGGTGCTTCTTCAACTTGGGGCAGCTGTAAATTTGGCTTCTGCAAATGCCTTTAAAGTAGCGCCAATCCATTCGGCGGCAGCCATATCGCATCTTCGATTAGCGCAGCAATTGTTGGATTACGGTGCTGATGTTAACGCGACTCAGCAATCGGGTGTAACGCCGCTCCACTCTGCTGCGCACAACGGTAGTCTTGACCTTACTTCCCTTTTTCTGAATCATGGTGCCGATGTACAGGCGCGAACCAATGATGGTAAAACTCCGCTGGACATGGCCAAAGAAGGCGGTTTTGTGGAAGTAGCGGCATTGCTTCAGACGAAATAGGCATTGAAATTTTTTGCAGGCTAATTTGCCTGTTTGCAATGAATCGGGCAATCGAGGTATTAAAAAAGCAGTTTCTTTAGCTTAAACAACCTCATTAACAAAATCAACTGTTGCCTTATGAAAGCCAATTCGAAAAATAACCGCCGCCAATTTTTGCGCAATACCTCTCTGGCAGCACTTGCGTCCACATTACTTCCCGGGGCGCTGGGTGCCCGGTCAAAAACAACCAACCAAAAACCGCTAACGCTGGAAGATTGCGATCCGACTACCAAGGACTACTATGGCGAAGGGCCATTTTATACAGATAATCCACCGGAACTTTCAGATAATCAATTAGCCGAAGCCAACGAACCGGGAGAACGAATGATAATTTCGGGCCGGGTATTTAATCTCGATTGTACAGAGGCCATTCCAAACGCCAAAATTGATATCTGGCATGCCAGTGATGCCGGTGCATATGATAATAGCGGGTTTAATCTTAGGGGTATCGTGTATTCAAATGCGCAGGGGTTTTATATGTTTGAAACCATTAAACCCGGCAAATACCTGAACGGCTCTCAGTACCGGCCGTCGCATATTCATTTTAAAATTACGCCTCCGGGTTTTCCGACCATAACCACCCAATTATACTTTGAGGGAGATACCAGTATCCCCATTGATGCTGCAGCCTCTATTACAAGTGGGCAATTTGATGCTACCCACCGGATTATTCCGCTGACTTTAAACAATGATGGCATTCAGGAAGGTACCTGGGATATTGTGGTAAGCGGAGAGGGAGTGCCGACTGGTACGAGTGATATTCACCTGGATAAAGGGATGATTTATGAAATTTCACCCAACCCATTTTCTGATGAGGTAGAAATCAAATACGGAGTTTTCCGCAAATCAGAAGTTAGTTTACAAGTGTATAATATTCAGGGTCAATTGGTTGCCATTCTGGAGGAGCGCCAGCTCTCACCTGAAAAATACAGTGCGGTATGGGCTCCCGACAGTAATCTGGCTGATGGGCACTATTTTATTGCTTTAAAGATTAATGACCTGCAGGTCCATTACCTGAGAGCCTGCTTAAGCCGGGGCTAAAACAAACACACTAATCATAAAAAGGGTGTCATTGGTCGATCAACATAGCCAGACTTTGGAAAAATATGTAATATGCTTCAAATTTGAATGAAAACTATTGCACATGTTCCGACTACCACTTTTATTGCTTTTTGCTGGAATTGCCCTGGTACAAACTTCCTGTGAAGAACCTCTTGTAAATACCCGGATCAATTATTACATGACCATTACCGATTCGGATACGTATAATCATCTGGAGTTTGATTTCTTAAATACCCGTGCTTATCAAAGTATTGATGGGGAGGCAGCAATCCGTTCCGTTTACCTGGATCCGCAGGCACTGAATTTGCGAACCAACGGTTCACAGGTTCCCGTATTTCTCGGTTATTCTGATATTGAAAAATCATTAATAACCGGATATGATTTCGCTTTAAGTAATGCTTCTATTGAAGTAAATGGCGAGCGGGTTGACCTGGACGGACCTGAATTGACAGGTAAAACAAAAGCGGAAACATTTATCAAAGTTTACGAAGGGGATTTTCTTTCAGTGCTATTTGTAATTGATGTGGATAACAGCATCACGCAGGTGATTAATAATGCAGATACCTCCTATGTTTTTGCACCTAAAATTTTAGTAGAAGCAGAATAAGAGTATGTTGGCAGAAACGCTGCAAAGCTTCTACCTTTAGGCTAAATTTCGTGAAGGCATGGATTATCGCTTATGGGTTGGGATATTGTTTTTTATTACTGCTTGTCAGGCACCCTCTGAACCTACAGAATTGTCTGAACTACCGCCTCTCCCCGAGGTTGTGATAGAAACCTGTCTGGACACCTCCCGGCTCAAATCCAGAAATAATTCACTCCTTTTTGAGGGGGATGTCTGGCATGTGCAGGCTATGAAACGGGCTGTCCCCTTACCAAAGGTGGAAGCTATTATCTGGTATTTTTCTAAAAGCTGTGCGGCAGATTCTATTCGCTGTGATAGTTTCAGGCTTGCTGGTCCGGGTTTTGATCAGTCTATCGTGCCATTGGAATATCAGGGTAAATCTGTTGACATGATCATTCAACCACTCATAAATTTTGAGGATTACAACTTTGATGGAAATCCGGATTTTCGGGTGTATTCCTCTTTGACAGAGGGCAATAATCGGAAGTATTCCTTCTATCTTTATGATCCACGGTTAGATAAGTATGTTTTCTCGGAATTACTTTCCCAGTCCACCAATCTTCGCCTGGATACCAGCCAAAAACTGATACATACTTTTTACGAGGATAATAGCTCAAGTATGATCTTTGTAACGGTTACATACCAATATCAAAACGGAGAATTGGTGGAAATACAAAGAAAGCAGCAGGATTATGATTCATCGATAAAAGCCTATGTGATCGACTTGATCGAAATGCGTGACGGAACACCTACTGTAGTCAACCGGGATACTGTAAAATAAGCAACCATGTTTTTAAAGAAATCCATTTTACTTTTCTTCCTTTTTTGTGGAATCAACCTGATTCAGGCAGCCGGGCCGATTGAATTTACGTTCCGGAATCCGAATGATGGCACGGAGTTGTCGGCCACCCTGGAAGAACCCGTTGGTGCCTATCAGAAGATCGTCATTATTATTCCGGGAAGTGGACCGGATGATCGGAGTGTTCACCCCAAATTAGCGGCACAACTATTGGAGTCCGGGATGGCAGTTTGTCGATTTGATGACAGAGGAACCGGTAAATCCAAAGGGCGATATGGGGAGGCAACGATACAGGATTTTACCTACGATCTTTTGGGGTTATTTGATTATTTGAGAACCTCCGAGGCTTTCGCCGAAAGGCAAATTGGATTTTTAGGACATGATGAAGGTGGATTGCTTGCCTTGAATGCTTTGGGGATGGAAGCAACTCCTGCTTTTTTGGTTTTGCTTGGTACACCCGCTATGTCTTGCGAACGAATCATCTTTGATCAAACCGAATCCAGTCTGAATGCACGCTGGCAATTTGGAGATGAAACGCCTCAGGAGACACGCACATACCTGGTAGAAATTCATAAAATTCTGCGAAAAGATTTACCGAAAAAAGCGACTAAAAAAGAAATTCAGGCCTATTTAAAGGCAAATGGAATTAAGTATAAGGTCAATAAATTTTTGACTCCTTATTATCGCTATTACATTGACTTTGATCCAACGGAGACACTTCGGTTTTTAAAAGTGCCTACCTTATATCTTGTTGGGGAGGAAGATGAATTCATGCAGTCTAAGCAAAATATCAAAAGAATTTGGGCGACAGGGAATGCCTTTATAGAGTATGAGCCTCTACCCGGTTTGCAACATTATTTGCAAGCATCAGGTGACCAAATTTATGAGATGAGCCCAAAGGCACTCAAGAAGATTTGCGACTGGCTTGCAACACAATAGCCCTATTGTGTTTTCTTTTACTCTAAAGAACGTAACTTGATCAAAGGCTTTATTTATTCGTTTGTTAGGATTTTTTATGATGGATGTTTCTTTTTTTTCCAAGCCTGAAGATTTTCGCAGGTGGTTTCTGGAGAACCATGATTCTCAGACAGAACTGTGGGTAGGATTTTATAAAAAAGGAACAGGCATCCCGAGTATTACCTGGCCGGAATCAGTTGACGAGGCATTGTGTTATGGATGGATTGATGGCATCCGTAAATCGATTGATTCAGAGCGTTATAAGATTCGGTTTACGCCTCGAACGGTGCGGTCTCATTGGAGCGATGTGAATATCAAGCGGATGCCAGAACTCATTAAAGAAGGCCGGATGCAAGAGGCCGGGTTGAAGGCATTTGCCCGCAGAACGGAAAAACGATCGCGACAGGCCGCCCATGAGCAAGATGAGGTTTCCCTTCCGGAGCCGTTTTTAAAGCGCATAAAAGATATTCCGGAAGCCTGGGCGTTTTTTCAAACGCTGAGCCCGTATTATTTGAAGTCTTCCATTTGGTTTGTTATCAGCGCAAAGCAGGAAAAGACGAAAGAGAAACGTTTACAAATATTGATTGATTCCTGTGTTGAGGGAAAAAAGATTCCACAACTCCGGAATGATTAATTTAAAATATTGATTATGAATAGGGATTTTATCGCAAGCGCGAGTATTTTAATTGAGCGGCCAGTTGAAGTGATCTGGAATGCATTGCTTGATCCGGAACAGATAAAATTGTATTTTTTTGGAGTTGAGGTAGAAACGACCTGGAAAGTAGGCAGTCCGATTATCTATAGAGGAGCTTGGGACGGTAATACCTTTGAAGACAAAGGCACTATTTTGGAAGTGGTACATGGTCAAAAGCTGGTCAGTAATTACTGGAGCGGATTTTCCGGGTTACCGGATGAGCCCAAGTACTATCAGAATGTGTGTTATGAATTGATGTCTAACCCCAGAGGAACTACGCTTAGTGTAACCCAGGATAACCTGCCAAGTGAAGAAAAAGCCGAGCAGGTACAGAAGGATTGGATGGGCGTTTTGTCAAGTATGAAGAAACTACTGGAGGAATGAGCACTTCATATTTAAATTCAGCTATTCAGCAATTCCGGTATTACAAATTATTGGGTGAGCGTACGCTTGATCAGGTATCTGATGAGGACCTTTTCTGGCAGTATAATGCAGAGAGCAACAGCCTGGCCGTGCTTGTTAAGCATCTTTGGGGGAATATGCTTTCCCGTTGGACAGATTTCTTGGATAGCGACGGGGAGAAAGAATTTAGGCAGCGGGAAGCCGAGTTTGACAATGATTTGGAGGATCGCGCAAATGTCCTCCTTAAATGGAATGCCGGCTGGGATTGTCTTTTCCAGGCACTTGAAGGACTAACAGAAGCGGATTTAGAAAAAATCGTTTATATCCGAAACATGGGGCATACCGTGACGGAGGCTATTAATCGCCAACTTGCCCATTATTCGTATCATATTGGACAAATGGTTTACCTGGGGCGCATGATCCGGGGCCAGGAGTGGGAATCCCTCTCCATTCCGCGAGGCGGAACGGCAGCCTACAATGCCGATAAGTTTCAACAAGAAAAGCGCCGGGAGCATTTTACGAAGGAGAAGCTGGATCCATTTTCTGATAAATGAGTCGGGTTACTTTTGTCCCAAAGTTCGCAAACACCTGAAATAGTCCTTTAGAATCAGCATTTCCTGATATATTCCCACAAATCTGCTATTGAATGAAATGTAACGCAAAACTGATTTTTCTGCTACTGCTTTTGATAGGACAACTATCATTTGGTCAGATCAACAGTTTGCAAAAATTTCATGTAGAGACCTGGTTTGATAACCACATGGCCGTTTCCACAGAGAATGAAACCTATCTGGCTTCCGAATTAAAATATCCACAAAACAACTATAAACGCGGGAGCTACCTGATAAAGCTCGACAGTTGCAATCAGATCCTGTGGAAGAAAATTTATCAAAAGTCGAATGTTGCTTTAAATGTGCATGATCTGAAAATTATGGAGAATGGCGACCTCCTGCTTATTGGTGGAACAGACCTTAAAGACATTTTTCTGATTCGGATTGACCCGGATGGCAATGTGGTTTTTTCCAAGATTTACTCGTATTCCAATCAAGACTTTAATTATACGATTGATAGTCGGAATAATCAGATTATGATTTTTGGGAACAACTTTTTTACCGGGGGCAATCCGACCCTGAATTATTTATTGATACTGGATGAAAACGGGAATATAGTTTGGAATAAAAATTATCTGAATAGTGTGATCGCAGGCCAAGCCTATTTTTGCTCAGATGGTGGTTTTTTATGCCACAGCGGTAATATCCTCTATAAAATTGATCCTGTTGGAAACCTGGAGTGGGCAAAACAATATCCTTTTATAGATCCTTATTTGGGGGCGCTTTCAAATCTGGTTGAAGGCGATTTTCAATCCTATTATTTTACCTATTTCGAGATGAATGCGGCTCATTTGGTCAAAATAGATGCAAACGGAAATCCGGATTGGATTGGGCAGGGCACGACGGCTTACGGAATCCCCGGCCAACTCCTGCGGGTACCGGATGGATTTGTCTGGGTAAATACCAGGTTTGACAATGCAGGACGTTTAGTTCCAATATTGGTTCAGTATGGCCCGACCGGAAACATTGTTCGTCAATTTGAACTCAACCATCCCCAACTTGGGAATGTAAATCACCCGGAAGCGATTTATTTGCCAAAAGATAATTCTGTAGCGGTCTTTGCTTCTTTAGATAGCGATCCGTATCAAGATTTGTATTTCCGTACTTCGCTTCAGGATGGACTATGTAATTTGTATGAGTTTTCGGATGTCATCACCCCGCCTGCGGGAGGCCAGGCTAACAATGTATATTTTAATCCAATGCCCGGCGGCTTTGCTGAAATCCAACTGCCAGGCTTAAATGTGAGCGATCTGGATTTTGAAATTGATTTGCTCTGCCAGGATATTGCGGAAGCAGAAATGTATCAGGTGGACACATTATTGGATTGTGGGGAGACCTATCAGTTTATGTCGCCATTTCCGAGTTTAGACCATCGCTGGTCTGACGGATATGTAGGGGTCAACAGAGACATTGCGCAGAAGGGCATTTATGAATTACAATTAACGGATTGTTCTACCGGAATCGTTTTTAACCTAAATATCGATAAAATACCCTGCGCTTGTCTAACAGAGTTTCCGTCCGCTTTTTCTCCGAATGCAGACGGACTCAATGATTATTTTCAAGTCATTGGGGAATGTGATTTTCTGGAATATAACTTGGAAATTCGAGATCGATGGGGGAAAGTTATGTTTGAGTCGGACGATCCCTTGGAGCAATGGGATGGTATTTGTGGCGGTGTTCCTGTTGCGGAAGAAGTTTATGTTTTTACCTGTCGATACCTTCCGGATAATGGTATCGGCACCGGTCGTCCGCAAGTCATTAGTGGAGAACTTTTGTTAATACGATAGCTTGTCTATCCTCGAATAGCGGCTACCATCTCGGGCAGGATTTCCGGATTTTTTTCAATGGCGTCTCCTACCACAACCAGATCAGCACCCGCGCGCACATTATCATGTACCTTTTGTGGCGTTTTGATTCCCCCTCCTACAATTAACGGGATAGAAATAGCACCGGACACGGATTCGATCATCGAGGTAGAGATGGGGCTGTGTGCACCACTTCCGGCATCCATAAACATCAGGCGTAAGCCTAATAATTCGCCTGCTATAGCTGTGCAGACTGCGATATCGTCTTTCTGAGCCGGGATCGGACTGGTGTTGCTCATATAACTGACCGTGGTTGGTTTGCCGCCATCAATAAGCATATAACCTGTTGGCAAGACTTCCAGCGGACTCAATTTCAGGTAGGGGGCTGCGATCACGTGGTTTCCGATCAATAACTCGGCATTCCTTCCGGAAATGAGGGAAAGAAAGAGCACCGCATCTGCCCGATAACTTAACTGAAAGGAATTACCCGGAAAAAGGATCATTGGAATATGGCAGTGCTCCCGAATCTGCTCCAGGCAGCTATCGAGCATGTTGTTGACAATCAGGCTGCCGCCGATAAAAAAATAATCAACCCCCGATTGCAAAGCCAGGTCCAGCACGCGATCCATATTCCCTAAACGGACCTTATCGGGGTCAATAAGCACCGCAAATTTCTTTTTTCCCTGTGCTTTTGCCTCTGTGAGTTCGTTATAAATACCCTTGGAAACCATATGTATTGGATTGGGGAACTAAACATTCGGAAGGAACGCTTATTTTTGTGCCCTTCTAATGAATGTTAAACCATTCAGGAGTAAAGATAGAATAATTAGAAAGACACAAACCAGGACTGATAAACAGTCCGGATTAATTCATTTAAGATATGTATCGCACACACAATTGCGGAGAGCTAAGGTTGGAACATGCTGGCCAGGAAGTAACTTTAAGCGGCTGGGTACAGATCAGCCGGGATTTTGGCGGATTGAAATTTATTGACCTGCGGGATCGCTACGGCATCACCCAGTTGGTGTTTGATACGGAAGATAACCCTACACTGGGTCATGAAGCTCGAAAACTCGGTCGCGAGTTTGTTGTACAGGTTTCTGGAAAGGTACGGGAGCGCACAAGTAAGAATCCAAACCGGGATACGGGTGATATAGAAATTGAGGTGACGGATTTAAAAATCCTCAACGCATCTAAAGTGCCGCCTTTTACCATTGAGGATGATACAGATGGGGGCGATGACCTGCGTATGAAGTATCGTTATCTCGACTTGCGTCGAACGCCGATCCAGGAGAATATTATTTTCCGCTCCAAGGTGGGCATTGAAACCCGGAAGTATTTGGCAGACGAAGGATTTTTGGAAATTGAAACGCCTTGCCTGATCAAAAGTACCCCGGAAGGTGCCCGCGACTTTGTCGTGCCCAGCCGTATGAATCCGGGGCAGTTTTATGCCTTACCTCAATCACCTCAAACCTTCAAGCAGATTTTGATGGTAGCGGGGATGGACAAATATTTCCAGATCGTAAAGTGCTTCCGGGATGAAGACCTCCGGGCTGATCGGCAGCCGGAATTTACGCAGATAGACTGCGAGATGGCTTTTGTGACACGTGAGGACATCCTGAACACCTTTGAAGGTTTGACCAAACACCTGTTTAAAGCGGCTCTGGATGTATCGCTTCCCGATTTTCCGCGGATGTCGTATGATGAAGCGCTTCAGCGCTACGGTTCAGACAAGCCGGATCTTCGTTTTGGGATGGAGTTTGTAGAGTTAAACGATGTTGCCAAGGGGAAAGGATTTCCCGTGTTTGATGCGGCGGAATTGGTCGTAGGCATTTGTGCAGAAGGGCAGGCAGGCGAATATTCGAATAAAGACATCAAAAACCTGACCGAGTGGATGCAGCGTCCGCAGATTGGAGCAAAGGGCCTGGTGTATGTAAAATTTGAAGCAGACGGAAGCATCAAATCCTCTGTCGGTAAGTTTTACTCTGAAGAAGAATTGCAGAGCTGGGGCGAAAAATTTGGGGCGAAAAAGGGGGATATGCTACTCATTCTTTCCGGAGAAACAGAGAAGACCCGCAAGCAACTGAATGAACTACGCCTGGAAATGGGACGCCGGATGGGGCTGATGACACCTGGTGTTTTCAAACCCTTGTGGGTGCTTGATTTTCCATTGCTGGAATGGGATGAAGATTCTGAGCGTTTCCACGCCATGCACCATCCGTTTACTGCTCCGAAATTGGAGGATGTGGCCAAAATGATGGATGGCGACCATGAAACCATGAAAAGCCTGCGGGCAGATGCTTATGATCTGGTAATCAATGGTTCGGAAATTGGTGGCGGGTCAATTCGTATCCATGACCGGGCATTGCAGGAGAAAAATTTCAAGCTACTGGGCTTCACAGAAGAGCAGGCTGAATATCAGTTTGGTTTTCTGATGGGCGCTTTTGAATATGGCGCTCCACCGCACGGGGGGATTGCTTTCGGTTTTGATCGGCTATGTGCCATTATGAGTGGACAGCAATCTATTCGGGACTTTATTGCTTTCCCGAAAAACAATCAGGGAAAGGATATGATGATTGAGGCGCCTTCATTGATTGATGAAGGGCAGCTCAAAGAACTCAATATTAAGCTAACGGTATAAGACCCTAAGTTTTAAGGAGGGCCGTACTTACTAGTTGTTTACCGTTGATACTCGCCTGGAGGAAATATTTTCCGGGCGGGAGTATATTCAACTGGTCTAAGACCATTGGTGTATTGACTTGAAACGTTTTCTGGGTAACAAGTTTGCCCTCCACGTTGTAAATGGACAGGGTTATCGGTGCTGTTGACGGCATAGTCAATCGAACCAGTATTTGATTCTGGAAAGGGTTTGGTGACACCACTAACCTGGATGATAAACCCGGGTTTGGAAGCGAAGAAGGCGTGCCATCTAAGTTGATAATCCGACGTAAGTTGCCACCTCCGGAAACATACAGTGTATCTTCTGTAGGTGAAAAAGCCAGGCCAAAAGGGGATTTGAATTGAGCAGACAGGGCTTCTCCATCCAGCGTGCCCTGCGTTCCGGTGCCTGCAAATAATTCCATGTTTCCGACCAGGTCCATGCGGTAAATCTGGTTGTTTCCCTGTGAGGCAAAATAGAGAAGGCCATCTTTTTCCCGAAAAGCAAGACTTCCTGCCTGTGGACCTATTTGATAAATGAGTTCCGGTATTTTGGTTGTGGTATCGATTTTGAAGATTTCACCGGAAGCTGTATTTGTAACCCAGAGATTGCCCTGATTGTCGAAGGTCATACCCTGTGGCCGAAAAAGTAAAGAAGATTCTAACCAGACTTCCACTGTACCAGTTGCATCAACCCGGATGATCTGATTTCCATCAAAAGTGGATGGGGTGCCGTAGCAGGATACAAAGCTGTTTCCATCCTGATCAAGTGCTACTCCTGCGGGGCCATCTAAGCCACTGGCAAGCGTATTCACCTCATCGAAAAATGGATCATAACTCTTAAGTGTATTATCGTCGTAATTGGTCACAAAGAAGACGCCCTGAGCATTTTGATCAATATCTGCCGGACCGTGAAAACCATCGAAAAAGTCTGGTTCATAGGTGCCATCGGGTGTGGCACGACCAACCGTCATTTGGCCATTAAATGCTCCGGGGGTGGTATAGATGTACCCTTCCGAATCAACTACCATGCCATCAATTAGCTGGGGATGAATGTAAACGGTTTCTACTTGTTGTGCCCAAAGTGGGAGGCATATAATGAGAGAGAGAATTGAAAAGCAGGATTTTTTCATAGCTAATGATTTTGTTAAGATCTGTTTCCTAAAAATAAAACATCCATTTTGATGCAAATGGCTTGACGCCGTCATTTAAGAGGGTTGATCCGATTTTTCATACTCTTGGACGAGGAATTTCCGGAATTGACAACTTGAATACTCTGCGGTTTGTTGAGTCTGAATTGGTGCCAATTTGTGCGTTTCTTTCGATAGGTGAAATTGGAATCATTCACTCGTTTTCCAGGCTATTTTGCCAATTATTAATAACACAACAGACATGTCCTTTAATTTAGGTAGTGCCCCTTCACAGAAGGGAAAAATTGCGATTGTTACAGGCGCCAATATTGGCCTGGGTTATGAAACCACAATCGGGTTAGCTAAAAAAGGTGCTAAAGTGATAATGGCCTGTAGGAATCTCACAAAGGCTGAAAAAGCTAAAGGGGAGATTTTGAAAAAGGTTTCCGGTGCTGATTTAGAGTGTATGGTTTTAGACCTAAATAGTCTGCAATCTGTGCGCGCTTTCGCGAAAGCGTATGCTGCAAAATATGATAAATTGGACTTGTTGATTGAGAATGCCGGGATTATGATTCCGCCGTTTTCAAAAACAGCAGATGGATTTGAAAGCCAGATTGGAGTCAATTATCTGAGTCACTTTTTGTTGACCAATCTGCTTTTCCCATTGCTAAAGAAAACACCAGATTCTCGGATTGTAACCTTGAGCAGTAAAGCACACGAAGGCGGGAAGATTGATTTTGAAAACCTGAATGCCGAGAAAAGTTATTCGAAAATTGGGGCCTATTCCCAAAGTAAATTAGCTTGTTTGATGTTTGCGTACGAACTTCAGCGCAGGCTTGAAAAATCAGGAAGCAAGACCATTGCAGTATCTGCCCACCCGGGTGTATCAAATACCAATCTGGGACAGCATATACCAGCGTTTTTTAAAATACTGATGAGCCCTGTTTTTGCCCTAATGACGCATTCTCCTGAAAATGCTGCATTGCCTACTTTAATGGCAGCGCTGGATCCGGATGTAAAAGGCGGTTCGTATTTTGGCCCTACAGGATTCAGGGGTATGAAAGGAAAACCCGGAAAAGTAGAGTCAACATCTCTGTCTCACAATGAGGAAATAGCCCGTAAACTTTGGGCCGTTTCGGAAGAACTTACCGGAGAAAAGTTTAATATCTAACTATGAAAAAAGTCGTAATCGCCGGCGCCTCGGGAATGGTTGGAGGCCATTTATTGGATCTTTGCCTAAACAGCAAAGAGATCGGACAGGTCGTTAGTTTAGTCAGAAGAGTAAGCGGTAAAACAGATCCGAAGCTGACAGAATTAATTGTTTCGGATTTTACAACGTATGACCTAGGCGCCAGCTGGTTGAAAGATATTGATATCGTCTTTTTCTGCATCGGTGTTTACACCGGAGCCGCATCGAGAGATGAGTTTAGGAAAATCACCGTTGACTATCCCGTTGCACTGGCTAAGGCGGTTTATGGCAAAAGTCCGGAAGCAACCTTTTGCCTGTTGAGTGGAAGTGGTGCAGACCGAAGCGAAAAAAGCAGGATGATGTTTGCAAAGGATAAAGGGGCAGCAGAAAACCGCTTGGCAGCCATCGGTTTTAAAGCATTTCGATCTTTTCGGCCAGGCTATATTTATCCGGTAATACCGAGAAAAGAACCGAATTTCTCGTATAAATTGAGTCGTTCTTTGTATCCTGTTCTTAAATTGCTGGGAAAAAATTTCAGCATTAAGTCCACCGAATTAGCTCAGGGCATTTTTAATGTAGGCTTAAAGGTCGGCGATCTGGAAATTCTGGAAAATGCGGATATCTTAAAACGACTTGATTCCTGATAATCTATCTACGAAGCATTCTTATGCCTTTACCAGTCCGGCTATGCGGCGACTCGGGTATTTGGCTTGGGGTGTATTTGCCATATTGGCCATGCTCTTCTACCCGGAGCGCGCCATTTTTACCGATGCTGCTTTTCAGAATTTTCACATGCTGCAGGATGAAAGCCTGTTTATTTCGCATGGTCGATTTGGGAATGTGATTCCGCAGCTACTCCCCTGGGTATTTATGAAACTTGGGGCTTCACTGAATATTATTCTGCTGGCATACTCCGTTTCGTTTATCCTTTTTTTTGCGGGCCTTTACTGGGTTTTGGTGACCCTCCTGAAGAATGATTTTTTGGGCTGGAGCCTGATTTTGTACTTCTGTTTGTTGGCTTATGACAGCTTTTTTCATGTACAGAGCGAGCTCTATCAGGGCATAGCTGTGTTGCTTCTTTTTTTTGGAATTGTTTTGCAACAGAGAGAAGCACGCTGGAGCCTGATTCGTTGGATTTTTCTGATTTTTTTTATGGTGGCACTGGCTTTTTACCACAAGCTGGTGGTGCTCTTTTTTGGATTTATCTGGGCGTATTTTTGGCTTCATGATCCCACTATTCGCAGGAAACAATACCTGGTTTTATTGCCACTCATGCTGATCATTGTTTTTGGAAAGGACATGCTTTGGCAATCGGCATATGAAGACAATCGCATGGATATTCTTCGCCAGGGACTGATGGATTACTTTCCAAATTTCTGGGATATGCCAGCCAACTGGAAATTCCTGAAAAAGTGTCTGGAACGATTTATGCTCTTCCCTGTTTTTCTGTCAATCCTGGTAGTATGGTATTCGCGGAAGCGGGAATTTTTGAAGCTGACGCTGATTCTGGGTGCTTCGCTGGGGTATCTTTTGCTGGTACACTATTCCTCTCCAAACACCAGTTTTGATTTTTATTCGGAGGTTACTTATTTGCCATTGGGGTTGTTGGTGGGGCTGCCCTTTGTCTTTGATGTGCTGCCAAGATTGGAGTCTTCTTTTCCGGATAAAGTAAGTCTGGGTTTTAGTTTATTATTGGCATTTCGGATTGGTTTCATTAGTTACAACGGCTTAAATTATCATATCAGGTTAAGTTGGATTCAAACTACCACAACCGATTTGGCGGCTTCCGCCGAAAGTTGTTGCGTGCGGATGTATAGCAACCAGGCACCTAAAGAATTGGTGCAAGCTGATTGGGCAATAGCTTATGAAAGCCTTTTAATCACTGCCTTAAGAACACCTGATCAGCAGGCTACTTTGTTTTTGGAGGATGATTTTCTGGAGGTATATCCGGATTTAAAAACGGGCGAGAAATTTTTGGCTCCATTTGATCAAATCCCATTTGGGGCATTAAACCCGCATTTTTTTAGCCTTTCGGCGAATGTATATCAGTTGGTTGAGTGATTTATAATTTTCTGGATAATTTTCTGGCGGCCGCATATCGGCGACTTTCGCGAGGAATCTCCTTCAGGGTGCTTTTGGCTTTCTCTGGTTGTTCCATTTTCAAATAGGTGAGCGCTTTATACCAAGTGCCTTCCTCCTTGTACAAGGACGTTCCGGATGCCAATGCTTCAAAAATAGCCAGTGCGTCTTCTGCCTTTCCGGTTTCGAGGTAGGAGATGCCCAGATAGAGTTTACCCTCATTATCATCCGGGTTTTCTATTAAATACGCCTCTTGGAGTGGAATAGCTTTTTCGTATGCACCCGAATTAAAAGCTTCTTCCAGGTTGCGGAGGTCCTGATCGGAGGAGCGTTCTGTTAGTTCCAGCGGGTAATGTACCGCATAGGCTTGGTAGAGTTCCTGAGTGCTGGGAGGAAAGGCCCAAATCCAGGTTAACAGACTAATTCCGATCAGTACAGCCGCAGCAACTGATAATCCGTAAATCCATCGGAGCCTAGTTGACTTTTTTTCCACAAAAAAAGTCTGACCAAGTTCTTTGGTGTTATTTAGAATGTTTTCACGGGCTTCCTGTCGGGACAAAAAATCTTTCAACTCTTCTTCTTCGGCTAAGGTTGCTGCAAATTCCGAATCTGTTTGGCGGAGCTGTTCCAGCTCTCCAAGTTCTTTTTCGGAAAGTTCTCCCCAGAGGAATCGTTCGATTAAGTCGGTGTAATGCTCCTTCATGCTATTTGTTTCATTAGGACTTTCCAGCGGTCAGTACAGGCCTTCCGGCGCTGGTAAACTGCGTTTCGGTCAGTCATTTGAAGTAGAAGGACAATCTCTTCAGGTGGTTTTCCCTTTGCGTATAATTTTAGCAGCTTTTGACAAAGACTGCTTAATTGAGTGAAAGTTGAAGCCAGATTGTGGGCCCGGGCAGTGTCTTCTTCTATCCGGATCAGAATCGATTCCATATCATCGTCCTCTTCATCTGGTATCAGTTCCGGTGCTTGTCTTATGGATTGCCAGCGCTTTTTTTTTCTTAAAACACCAAACCACTGGCGTTTGCATATTGTAAAGAGCAAACCTTCAAAGGAAGATTGCAAGGTAAACCCCTCTTTAGACCCCGATTCAAACAGGGCCTGAATGCCATCCTGAAAAACATCACGGGCCTCTTCCACCGTTCCACTATTGGCCAGTACCCATTTCTGAACCCGCTGGGCATGAAGCTCATATATGTGCCGGATCGTTGCAGAATCACCCTGGCACAGGCCATTAAGTAATTCGTCGTCTGCAATAGGTTTGTCCATACAAGATGCTGTTTCGAAATTTGGAAGCTGAAAAATTATCGCTCCAAATATTGAGGGTCAAGGCTTTTTTTGTGTAATTTAAGTGATACTGAAGAGCCTGTCTTCAATATGAATATAGTAAAGATCGAATTTTTTTAAAGTTTTTCATCCCTGGGCATAAGATAAGTAGGGAAAGCCATACCTCCTGTTTGAAAAGACTCTAAACTTATCAAAACATGGAAAACCTGAAATCTGTAGCCCGCAATCAATCGTTAATCAAAGGTTTGCTAGCCGTTTTTTTTATGGTGTTTTGGACTGTGTCAGCTCTGGCGCAAATCAGTATTCAGCAAAATGCTACATCTTGTTTTGGGCCAGGCTGTCCAAGCGGAGGCAAACATACCAATCAATTTCGGTTTGCTGTAAAAAGTACGGATCCAGATTTTAACCCCGGCCATTATTCTTATTTCTGGTTTTTTGGAGATGGAACATTCAGTAATTCTCAAACGCCCATACATACATTTCCGAGTGCGGATACTTATCAGGTTTATGTAGAGTTGACATCAGAAGTGTATGATGATGAACCACCGCCGGCACGGATCATCATGAATCCGTTTACGTTGACAAGTATTTCTACAACGGCTGCCAGCATTCCCCCCGTAGGTTCAAATACCCTGATAGAACTTTTTTGGTCGAGAGATCCGCGGCCAGGTGATCCCGTGACCTATGTACTCAAGCTTGAAAATAATTGTACAACTGCTGATAACTTATCGTTTCAGGTTTATTTTGAGTATGACCAGCGGTTTTTGAACCAGGCTGCTATAATTCCACCTACGCCTTTTACCACGTTTTCCAGTCCGGCCGTATCTAATCCTACGACTTCATTCCCGGCACCAACAAGTCCACCTGCAGGTTGGGTTTCCGGTCAAACTATCACCCGACTTACCTGGGATGTCAATCTGGCACCAAACCAGACGGAAAACATTTTCATACCCTTTGAAACGGTAAATAATCCCAATCTAATTGGTGAGCCAGTCTATATTCTGGCAGGCATTCCGAAAGAAGTTAGTACGCAGTGTGGTTCGCCAGAAAGTATAAAATCCGGTCAATACATGGTTTATTCACATGACCCCAATCAGGATTTAGCCAATGTTGATACTATTTGTCCGAATGCGCCTCCTGCTACCATTAAGTATCGGATAGACTTTCAAAACACAGGGGCAGCACCAGCTGATAGCGTAGAAGTAACGGTTTGGCTGGATGAGATTTTCACTCCCGGAGCAGTCAATTTTATTGGGAGCAAATATCCGGCAAGCTCTGGTATAGGCCTGGATGTCACCCAGAACACCTATACCCGAACATTTGAAAACCTAAATTTGCGAGGTACTAAAGAATCCGGATATAGGTCCGTATTTCAGGAAGCAGCTACAAAAGGGTACATGGAAATTGAGCTGCCCATAAACGGGCCTTTAAATCATTGTTCTACCATATTGAATCGGGCGTCTATTGTTTTTGATTGCAATCCGGCTATTTATACGCTTCCTGCTATTACACGGGTTGCTTGCGTGGTGGTGGATTCTTTCGGAGTAGATAGTTGCGTGTCCTGTAAGGAAACCCGGTTAACTTATGATGTAAATACACCCGGACAAACCGGCGGTTTTTCTTTCGGTTCGGCCGGTCCCATTCGATTTCCAAAAAGTTATGGCTCCCCGCCTTTAACCACACATGATTTAGGTGATCCGGCAAATTATTCTGCATCGAATGCGCATATCGGCTGGCCCGACTTCTGGATTACAGGCAATGATCCGGGTAGTTGTAAACGCTTGCTCATGCGGTCTGTTATGGAGCCTTGTTCGCTGGATGTACAGGCAACGATTACGCCTTCGGGTTGTGGATTTGGCATGAGTTATACAGCCGATTTATCAGTAAGTGGTGGCACTGGCCCTTATGTCTGGCAGGATTGCGGTGGCTCTGGTATAAATGATCAGTTAACACTCAATAATTTGATGCCTGGGTATCATACGATTGGCGTGAGTGATAGCAATGATTGTGAAGGCTGGATTACCTTCCTGGTTCCGATCATACAGCCTTTACATGTGGAGGATGATCCATCGGATTGTTTTGGAAAATTAAAGATCAGTGGGGGCGCGCCTCCATACACTGTTCAGTGGTCAGGCTCGTCGGTGACGGATCCGGCTACAGTTATTGTTTTATCCAGTTTGCCTGCGGGGCCAGTTTCGGTTACTGTAACCGATGCGATGGGTTGCTTCGAGGTTATCACTGTCGGTAAATCTAATTGTGTCGCGATAGGTTGGCCTTGGTGGAGTTGGCTGGTACTGGGCGGGATTAGCTTGGTGATAGTTGGTTTTTTGCTTGTGAAATTGAAGAAGAAGCCCTAAGCGTTAAACGTAGGTCTTTTTAAATTTTCT
>JAGQWR010000162.1 GCA_020437105.1 Saprospiraceae bacterium | reverse complement strand
CAGGTCGTATGCCGGGGCACATGAATGTTTTGTTGGCCGAAGCCGACGTATCTTACGACAAACTCCTCGAATTGGAGGAAGCCAATGATGCCATTGCCTCTGTCGATGTTGCGATTGTAGTTGGTGCCAACGATGTGGTTAACCCGGCTGCCGAAAATGATCCAACCAGTTCTATTTACGGAATGCCAATCATTCAGGTGCACAAAGCAAAAAATGTAATCATCTTAAAACGTAGCATGGGCAAAGGCTATGCAGGTATCGAAAACGAGCTGTTTTTTGCACCAAACACCCGGATGCTTTTTGGAGATGCCAAGGCTAGCCTGAGCAAATTGGTTTCCGAACTAAAAGAGTTGTAGTTCGTTTTTCCGCTCCTGCGAAAAGATAAAATTGGTTGTATCGGCACATTTAACCTTTATCCGGCAATTGCTAAAAGATTAAAAAAAAGCCATTAAACAACTACTTCTGCTGATCGGCCTCTTTCTCATTGGTTCCATGTTATATTTCGGAAAATGGGAACGCAACATTACCCTTGGGGGGGATGCCTGGGGTTACTATGTGTACCTGCCAGCACTAATTATCTATCAGGATCTGGGCCAACTTCAGGAACCCATTCACATTCGGGAACAATTACATCCGGGTACCACCAGCCACGAAGCCGATGGACTTTTGCGGGTTGGGGAGGCGCCGGCAGCAGGAAGAAACAATCTGATCAAATATACTTATGGCGTAAGCTTATTGCATTTGCCGGCCTTTGCTATAGCCCATTTATTCAGCAGCCTGAGCGGCAAATTCGTGGCAACGGGTTATAGTCAGCCATATCTTCTGGCAATCTATTTTAGTAGTATCCTGTATATTCTTTTGGGCCTGTGGTTTTGCGGAAAAGTCCTTCTGCACCGATTTTCCAGACCCACTACCCTGCTTGTCTTAGGCATTCTGGCCATTGGTACCAACCTCTTTTATTTTGGTACGATCAATAATGGACTGGCACATCCGCTTTTGTTTTTCTTGTGGGCCTTACTCATCTACCTGACCGAAAATTATTATACCACGCCCCGTCTCCGGACCTTTTTTCTGATCGGTGCCACCGTTGGGTTGATTACAGTTATTCGGCCGGTAGAGTGTATCTCGATCGCCATTCCGCTCTTCTGGGGTTTATCCAAAGCAAATCCTTTTAGTGCCCGGGTAGCACATTTTCAAAAACATTTCCGCCACCTAATAGGGGGGGCAGTCGGTGGTATATTGCTAATTCTGCCACAGCTGTTATACTGGAAATTTGCCAGTGGGCAATGGGTTTATTACAGCTATCCCGGCGAAAGTTTTGACTTCCTGCATCCGCAAATATGGAAAGGCATGTTTGGCTTTTTAAATGGCTGGCTCGTTTATACCCCTGTATTGTTTCTGGCAATTATCGGAATCAATCAGTCGATTCGAAAGAAACAACAAAACAGACTTTTGATTTTAATTCTGGTGATCCTGCATATTTACATTACGTATTCCTGGTGGAACTGGTATTACATCAATGGTTTTGGCTCCCGGCCAATGGTTGATATTTATGCGCTGCTGGCCATCCCACTGGCCTTTTTCCTGGACAGCATTAAAACAAACTGGAAAAAGGGATTGCTGCTTTCCTTTATCTGTGCGACCATTTTCCTAAACTTGTTTCAGACCTGGCAACAATGGAAGGGCATACTTTGGTCGGAGGCTGCAAACAAAGCCTATTATATACAGGCATTTGGAGAAACAAGCTTTAACAAACCCCTGAGCGCGGCCCTCGACTCCAAGCGCTATCAGCCCAGCGGACTTCAAATTAACAAGCGGATTTTCAGGACAGATTTTGAAGGCCCGGACAGTGATCTGCCCAATAAATACGCTTTTAGCGAATCCCATAGCTATTTAATAAGTAATGCCTACCAGCACGATCCCGCCGCCTGGTCGATCCCATACGAGGCATTCGAAATAGCAACGGAAAACCCGGAGTATATTCTGGTGCGGGTTCAGGTTTATGTGGCCCGACAAATCCCTGAATTTTATCTGGCAGATGGATTAATACTGGAATGGGTACGCAATGGAAAAGGCTATGGCTCCAAACGCATCCGGTTACACAACAAAACCGGAGACCCCGGCGAATTCACTATCTGGAGTGGTAAAGCCGGGCAATGGTACCCGGCCGAAATCTACCTGCCTATCGATTATAGATTCCGGGAAGGCGATTCTTTTCGCATCTTCCCGGAACATTATTCTGATGAATTTGAGGTCTATATTGATGATCTGGAGGTGTTTTTGATTCGTTAAGGTCCGCTTCGCGGCGTTTGATCCGCGAAGCGGACCTAACGATTTAAACGCTTCAAACACGAGCGAAGCGAGTCTAATCCCACCAAACAGCCGCATTTATACTATTCCCGTTGGTAGCTGTAGCCGCTGTCGAAAAGTTTGCATGGTTAAGGGCATCTTCTTCTGTTGGGTAAGGCATACGTACCGGCAACAAATTATTATTCAGACTGGCAGAGATCGTTTTGAGTGCCGGGTATCCGGTACGGCGATATTCGATCCAGCCTTCATACCCGTTTATGGTATTAGCAATCCACTTCTGTGTAATAATTTGCTCCAGTTTATCGGCTCCGTTGGCACCATAGGCTGCCGGGCCAACACTGAGATAATCAGCTGGCAAATCGGTGAGCCAATATTCAAAAGCAAGGGTTACACCGGCTTCGTAAAGTGCTTGTGCGTCTGCCTGAATCAATCCGCGCTCGGCCGCTTCTGAGAGTAAGAAAGAAACTTCCCAGGCTGTTAAAAAATTAGCATCCAGGGCGCTGGTGCTTTCGCGAAAAGCGGTACCCGTCAGCGAATAATCTGCGACTGTAATGGAGGTTTGAGACGCATCCGGCCCATTTAACAAGCCTGCATAAATTTCTTCATTGGGGTCATTGCCAATCGGACGAAAAAAGACGGCGATCCTTGGATCATTCAGTCCTTTTAGAATTTCCTCACTGGTTTCAGACATGATAAACAGGTTGAAATCTCCTGTCCGAAGATTGGCCATCCGGAAATTATTAGGCTGATTATCCGTAAAATCAAAAACGGCATTTTGTGCGTTCGAGGTAAAATAGTCTCCTGCATCGTACAAGGCCTGCAAGTCATCGCCTACATCAACCCGGTTGGAAATCCGCATTAAATATTTGATTTGGAGGGATTTTGCAAAAGTAACCCAGGCATTCAGGTCGCCTTCAAAGAGAATATCGCCATCCAGGGGGGCGGTGCCTTCATAATTTTGAAGGGCGTCAATCCCTTTTTGGAGATTATCCAGAATGCCATCCGTGCCGGTATAGATTTCCTCCTGGCTATCGTAGGCCGGCGCAACATTCCCTTCTTTTCCATTCAATGCCTCTGAATAAGGCACATCGCCATAAATATCTGTCAGTGCGGCAGCTATATAAGCTTTCAGGATCAAAGCCGGACCTTCATACACTTTGTAAACCGGATTTGAACGGGCTTGATCCAAAACAAGTTCGTTATCGCGCAGATTTGTATAAAGCACAGGCCAGGGGTTTCCTCCAAATTGGGGCTCCGTCAGGCTATGCCGATCAAAAAGATTAAAGTCGATGGCAGTTAAATACTGTCCGAGTAAATTTCCGGCTACAAATCCTTCATAAGACATCTGTTCGCCGTAGTCATAAATGACCTGCCGGAGCAACAATTCCGGTTGAACCGCAATTGGGGCATTCGGATTGGTATTTATTTCTTCAAAATCTTTGGTACAGGAAATGACCAGCATGAATGCCAGGCTTCCCAGAAAATATATAATTCGTTTCACGATTTTACTTTTTAAGTGGATTAATCATTTATCCTAAAAATTGAAGCCCAGTTTAAAACCGAAGCTCCGGGTGGTGGCATAAGACATATCTTCTACGCCCCGGATAAATTGGGAACCTTGTACGGCCAATTGTTCCGGGTCAAAATGGGGGATCGAACTAAACGCGTACAGGTTGCGTCCGATCAGCGCCAATTCCAGACTCCGGCCATCATTGAAAAACTGATTTCCATTTTTGAATGTGTAACCAATAGATACTTCCCGCAACTTCAGGTAACTCGCATCATAGGTGTTGTTCTCCTCGTGGTTTCGGTCATAATACTGTCGATAGTAACTTTCAGCACTGATCGCGGTGGTATTGGGTGCATAAACCGGGTTTTCTTCCGAACCAACATTTACCACCCCGTCCACTACAATTCCTTCTTCCGGACGATATGCTGTTTCTTCCAACTGTCCGGCAACGCCTGCCAGCGCCTGGGTACGAGACACCAGAACGCCTCCCTGGCGCCACTCCAACAGAAATTGAATAGTAAACTGGCGGATCATAAACTGATTATTCATTCCCAGAATAAAATCCGGGTTGTAATTCCCCAGTTTGATCAGGGTGTTGTCAACAATATAATTTCCGTTTGCATCGACAATAAACTGGCCATTCTCCGTCTTTTTATAGCCGGTGCCATACATGTCTCCGATTTGTCCGCCTGGCTCTACCTGAAACCAAACTGTTTGGTTGACATTGTCATATACGCGTGAATATGCCAGCGTTAATCGATCAATCCCTTCCGGTGCCGATTCCAGGGTACTTGTGTTATGACTATAATTTAATTGGGTATTCCAGGCAAAACCTGGCTTAAGTATGGGGGTCAGCCCCAACAGGATTTCATAACCTGTTGATCGAATAGCTCCACCATTTACTACCTGCTCCGAATAGCCGGATGAAACCGGAATAGGCAGGCTAATAATTTGATTTTCAGTCAGGGCGGTGTACCAGGTAAAATCAATACTCAGTCGATCGTCATAAAACCGCAAATCGGTTCCAAATTCCAGCGCGGTAGTTTGCTCCGGTAGTAACCCGGCATTGGCAATAGCCGATTGATCACTAAATGTGGGTTGCGAATTAAACGGGGTCTTAGCCAAAAATACACCTACCGTCTGAAAGGGATCTGTATCATTACCAACCTGCGCAAAGCTTGCCCGAAGGCGGGCAAAAGAAACGGCAGTCGGAAGATTAAATACTTCAGACAGGATAAAGCTGGATGAAACCGATGGATAAAAGAAAGAGGTATTGGCCGTAGAGCCAGGCGTTGCTAAAGCACTAGACCAATCATTCCGGGCGGTAAAGTCCAAAAACAGGAAATTCTTAAAGCCCAGTTTTGCCAGTCCGTAAACGCTATTAATACGTTTTGTGGATTCAAACTCAAAAATCTCTAAAGGAGAGGCCGCATTTGACAATTTGAATATGCCCGGTTGTGCCAGGGATAATGCCTGTGTTTGAGCAGTACCCGCTTTTTGATCCATGCGGTTGGCACCGGCTGAAATATCCAGGGAGAACATGCCCATTTGTTTTTGATAATTGAGCAGGAGATCCGTATTATTTTCCCGGAAGAAAACAGCATGTTCGGCATAAGCACCTGAACTAAATCTGTTGGAGCTAAAAGCACGCCGAAACTGACGCAATTCGTTGGAATAATCCATTCCGGAACGAAGTTGGATGCTCAGATTCTCTGCCAGATCGTATGAAACCGCCACATTTCCAAATATTCGATCCCGGTTAAAGGAGTTTCGATTTTCGTACAGAATAAAATACGGATTATCAAAAAATGTATAGTTATACGAATACTGTTGCACGCCTTCCAAACCTG
Organism: Saprospiraceae bacterium; assembly: GCA_020437105.1. Lineage (GTDB taxonomy): Bacteria > Bacteroidota > Bacteroidia > Chitinophagales > Saprospiraceae > JAAEZH01. The sequence goes on along the minus strand of JAGQWR010000162.1, from coordinate 5,381 downwards.
GTTGCCAGTAGTCTTTCAGGGGTTCTATGTCAAGTGAGCGTGGCCCCCAGGCAACCAGCGAATAATTCACATTCTCTGATCCATATCCATTGGCTGGTCGGTTATCACTTTGGGAATTGACATAATTCACCGAGCTTGAAATGCGTAGTTTATCTACCGGATGAAAGGTCAATCGGCTTGCGACTGTTTTACGATCCAGGTTTACGCCCGGGATAATTGATTTAGCCCGCAGATCCGTATAAGAAAACCGGTAGTTCCCCCGATCAAAACTGGAGGAGATCGCCAGATTGTTTATGGAAGTGACACCTGTTTCATAAAAATCCTTCAGGTTATCCTTGTGCGAGGTAAATTCAGTTGGTGTAATTGGTAGGCCGCCATGAACGGCAACATCGCCCCCCCGAACCACCGAGCCATCTGCCAGAGTTACCGGACTGTCGTACTGCGCTACCAGGATCCCCTGGTCTAGTGCCGGGCCATAGCTGTAGGTAATATTATCATTTACACCTCCGCCCAGGCCGTCCACAAATTCGAAAGCACCGGAGTTGCCCTGCCCGTAAGCATTCTGAAACAAGGGAAGCTGGAATGCTTGTTCCACGAAAGTGGTTGAGTTAAAACTGACACCAATACCGCGTTGTTGGCTGCCATCTTTTGTGTTAATGAGGATAACGCCATTCGAGGCACGGGTGCCATAAAGAGCGGCAGCACTTGGCCCTTTCAACACAGTGATCGAAGCAATATCATCCGGATTAACATCCATGGCGCCATTTCCAAAATCCACTTCCTGAAAGCCGGCTGCAGCATCATTTGTAAAATTGATAATGGAGTTATTGTTGATCGGAATACCATCTACTACAAACAGGGGATTATTATTTGTAAAAGAAGATTCTCCACGGATAACAATATTGGTAGATGAACCGACACCTGTTGCTCCCTGATTAATAGTCACACCTGCAATTCTTCCGGCCAGGTTATCTAAAAAGTTAGGTGACTTCACCTCCGAAATGACCTCGCCATCCAGACTTTGTATGGCATAGCCCAGATCTTTGGTTTGGCGCTCAAGCCCCAAGGCTGTCACTACGATCTCATCCAATATTTCTGTTTGAGCCTGTAGTTTTATTTTCAGGTTTATGTCGCCAGAGACTTTCAGGAGGGTTTCCGAATAGCCAATATATTTTAATAAAATTTGGCCGCTGGCACCAGGCAGTTCCAGCATAAAATAGCCATTCTCATCAGTCACGGTGCCATTTGAAGTACCTACTTCATAAACACTGACGCCAATCAGATTTTCACCTGTATCTGCATCTGTTACCGTACCGGAAACACGGAATTGAGCCATCAGACCTGTACAAAAGCACAGGCTGACAACTAGTAGTATTAGTTGTCGCATGAATGTTTGCTTAAAGTTTTAAAATAAAGTCAGCTTGTGAATTAGGCCGGAGAAAAGGGCGGGCCACGAAGCAAATGAAAGGGGTTGACACCTGCACAAACGCAAACTAAATCATCCGCAACCAGAGCCGGCTGCAGCCGAAGCAAATCCAAAATGCGCCGACGTAGTAAAGGGGTTAGGCGGGGAGATTTTATGAGTTTTTGGAGATCTTTGGGAGAGTCAATATCCAATAATGCAGGCAGACATGCGCCTGATATACTTTGATCACTTAAATGCCAGGCCAGGCAATTAAACAGCGTTTGTGTCTGCCAGGGTAGGCTTAAAAACGCCTTGCGTTGATAAACATCCCGGCTCAGACCAATAACATAGGCGCCGCCGTCTTTTGAAGGACCCAGCACCCAGTCGCTGGAATGCAGATATTCAGCTGCTTGATTTAGTGCGTGGTGATCCAATTCGGGTACATCACTTCCTATAACCAATTGCTTCTGGTAGCCCTTTTCCCAAACGTCCTCTATGGCATTGGCCAGGCGTTCCTGAAAACTAAGTCCATGCTGGTCGGAATGCTGGATTAAAATTACCGGGAGTCCTGTGCGACGAGCTACCTGTCTGGTGCGGTGTAGAAAAAAACTGGCAATACGCGTACTTTGCCGTTGCGAACGAGGCTGAAAGCGTTTTTTCTTCGCTTCCAGCTCCGGGCTGTTGGCAAAGATCAGGATGGCTGTATTTGTTTCGCAAGGTTTAATCACGCTTGAATATTACATCAAAGGACCAATTAGAAACTAGTTTATATCTATCTACGGCGATAATAACAGGATTGGATTGAATTTGATTAAATTTTTACAATAAATCGCATCAAACTGTCGTAAACGCTCCAGTGCATTATCATTAGCATCCATAAAAACTGCCCCAACGAATGAAATTATTTACTGCGCTGCTTCTACTTCTGACTTCTTTTATTAGTCGTGCTCAAAACTATACGGATACCCTCGATCTTCAAATCGGCCAAATCTATGAGCGGTCTGATTTACCTGGTTTTGCCGTTGCGATCGTCAAGCAGGGCGAAATAAAATACCTACAGGCATTCGGGTATTCAGACCTAAGTACTCAGTCTCCATATACCATAAACAGCATCCAAAATATTGGCTCCGTTTCCAAAACGTTTATCGGCTTATGTGTAATGAAAGCGGAAGAAGAAGGGCTGCTCAGCCTGGATGCGCCGATCAATGACTATTTGCCCTTTGAGGTTTGGAACCCCAACTTTCCAGGTCAGCCGATAACGATCCGGCAGCTGGCCATGCATACTTCAGGTATTCTCGACTCGGATAACTACTCGAAATCGTATGTCTTAAAATCGGATATTCCTGAAAAAAAACGCGCATACAACAGGCAACATCGCAAAGAAATCACACAGGCCAGCCGAAACGATTGGATGCCTTATGAGACATATCTACTGGAATACCTTTCCCCGAAAGGGGCGCTTTACAAAAAGAGAAATTTTGCAAAAACAGCTCCCGGAGCCAATTATGAGTATACAAATGTCGGGGCTACCCTGCTGGCCTATGTCATCGAGTCTGCCAGCGGTATGCCTTTTGAAGAATATTCGCAGAAGCACATCCTCGACCCCTTAAACATGCATGCTTCCGGTTGGTTTTTTGAAGATGTAAACATGGACAAGCATGCCCGTTTATACTTTCCCGGTGGAGCCTTGCTGCCCAGGTATACCCTCAACACCTGGCCGGATGGCGGAATGATTTCCAGTGCTGCCGATTTGGCGATTTACCTCACTGAAATGTTGGAAGGTTATAAAGGCCATGGAACCTTAATTAGTGCCGAATCCTATTCTGAGATGTTTCGTATTAAAGCGGTTGGAGATCATTCTATTGGGATCATCTGGAATGAAACAAAAAGTGGCGCTATGCAGCATACCGGTGGAGATCCGGGAATATTCTCTATTGTGCAATTTCAACCGGAAAAAGACATTGGACTCCTATTTTTAAGCAACTGTAGCGCTTTTGAAGCAGAAGAAACTATGTCCTACTTTGTCGAAATTTGGAAAACCATGCTAAAATATGCTGCCCTGATGGCCGATTAAGAGCAGATTGATTTTGGAAGCCTTATCTTACTGATTCCATTCTTAATAACTCATTTGAATTTGGAAATACTAAACGGAATATTCATTGCACTGGGATCAATTGCCTTGGTACTTTTTACCAGATCGATCACCACACTGGTGCACGAATTAGGGCATGCGATCCCCTCCCTATTATTTACATCTGGTCCGGTCCACATTTTTGTCGGCTCGTATGGCGATGTGGAAAGCAGTTTTCATTTTAAGCTGGGTCGCCTGGATGGGTTTCTGAAATTTAATGTTTTTGCCTGGTATCTGGGGCTGTGCCGGAGTCAGGGTGCGGAAAGTTTTTGGGCAGGTTTTCTTATTATTTTGGGTGGGCCGCTAATGAGTCTATTATTGGGATTAAGCTTACTTTATATAATGGTTTTTTACCAACCCGGTGTTTTTGGCATGTTTTCTTTTTGCCTCTTGTTGCTATCCTCCTTGTGGGATTTTTTTGTAAATATTATTCCCCGTTCTGAACCGATCAGCTTAGAAAATGGGGGAACTATTTTCAACGACGGGTATCAGCTGAGGGAACTCTGGACATTGGGAGCCAGGCATCAATCTTTTGTGGAAGCATTGGAGCTTTCCGGAGTTGGAGAAGCCGACACGAGTATTGAGTTGTTGCAACAGATGAACCAGCAAAATCCCTTGCCCAAACAAACCCGCCTGGAATTGATCCGGTTACTTATTCGCGAAAAGCGCATACAGGAAGCGGCCGATCATTTTAATGATATTTTCCAGAACAAGAAAAAGATCAAAATCAAAGATTACGATTTGTATGGCGACATCCATTACGGCCTCAACCAGATTCGGGAAGCTATTGATGCCTGGAATAAATACCTAAACATCTATTACCAGGACTGGAATGTGCTCAACAAACGGATCCGCGCCATGCTCGATCTGGGTTATCTGGATGCCGCTGAACGCGAAATTGAAGCCAGCATCCAGTTGAATAGCGTGACCAATATGGAAGGATTTATGAATCGGATACGTTTGGGCTTGCAAAAAGGGTCGCTGGTACAGGTACAGGAAGATCTGTTCAGAGTATTGCAATTAAAGGCTGATTCCCCTCAGGTACATTTATTCTACGGCTTTTATTACGAGAAAATTGGCAATTATGTGGATGCAGAAATACACTACCGGCAGGCGAGAGCGCTGGGTACAGATTACCACGGCATCGAATTGAAGGTAGAGGAAATGAAAAGGCAAAACAGCCTGTAAGAACGGTTTAAACATGATTAAACATCTAAGCACAGCAGAAATTGAGGCAGGTATGGACTGGGTTCGGCTTTCGCCGAAAGATACCGGCACCCTGGAATTGATCATTCGTCGGCCAGACATCGGGGAGCGGGAAATTCTTTCCAGCGGCCAACTTGATCTTAATTTAGGATTACTTGGCGACAACTGGAGTACGCGCGGGAGTTCGAGTACCCCGGATGGGCAGGCACACCCGGAGATGCAATTAAACCTCATGAATGCCCGGATGATCCAATTGATTGCCGGAAGCAAAGACCGTTGGCCGTTAGCCGGAGACCAGTTATATGTCGATCTGGACCTCAGTGAAAAAAACGTTCCGCCCGGGACGCAGCTCGAGATTGGGGAAGCCTTAATTGAGGTGACGACTGTTCCGCATTTGGGTTGCAAAAAATTTGTAGAACGCTTCGGGTTAGATGCCATGCGTTTTGTGAATTCACAGCTTGGTAAGGCACTGCATTTACGGGGGATAAATGCCAAAGTTATCCGTGCGGGAAAAATTGAGACTGGAGAGAAAATCCGAAAAATATAGACCTGTCAGGTCGGGGACCTGACAGGTTGCCAACCTATCCGAACATCTACGCACGTTTACTTTTGTGCTGAAAATGCTTTATTTATAAGGGT
>JAGQWR010000161.1 GCA_020437105.1 Saprospiraceae bacterium | reverse complement strand
GGTATGGGTGAGTTGCACCTTGAAATTATTGTTGACCGCCTCCGTCGGGAGTTTAAAGTGGAATGTAATCAGGGTGCCCCACAGGTTAATTACAAAGAAGCACTTACTACATCGGTAACACACCGTGAGCGTCTGAAGAAACAATCAGGTGGTTCTGGTCTCTTTGCCGATATGGAATTTGAATTGGCTCCGGCTGACGAAGAATTCTTGGAAAGTGATGAATTTAAAAATGGAAAAACAAGACTCCAGTTTGTTTGGGGGATTGTTGGTGGAGCGATTGATAAGAACTATCAAAAACCTATTCGGGATGGTTTCAACTCGATGATGGATAATGGTGTTCTGGCAGGCTACTCCATTGAAAGCATGAAAGTACGGGTTTATGACGGTGGCATGCACGCTGTCGATTCAAAACCAATCGCTTTCGAGCTATGTGCAAAAGAAGGATTTAAAGCAGCTGCACACCGGGCAAAACCTGTTATCATGGAGCCTATTATGAAGCTGGAGGTAATTACTCCGGAAGAGTATGTAGGTAACGTGATCGGTGACCTTAACCGTCGCCGTGGACTATTGAAAAAGCAAGAACCACGGATTGGTGGTGCTTCTTCGATAACTGCTGAGGTGCCGCTTGCACAAATGTTTGGCTATGTAACTGCCCTGCGGACGATCACTTCCGGCCGCGCCAACTCGACTATGGAATTTTCTCATTATCAGGAAGCTCCGGCGGGTGTCGCTAAAGAAGTAATCGAGAAAGCCAAGGGGGAAGTAAATGTATAAATAGGTTGAGAGGTATAGCCTGGGTGCTAAACCTGGTCTTTATCAATTGACTAATTAAAAAAGGCATGAATCAAAAAATCAGAATCAAGCTCCGTTCTTATGATCATAATCTCGTGGACAAGTCCACTGAGAAAATCGTAAAAACGGTTCGTAACAGTGGTGCTGTCGTCACTGGACCGATTCCGCTGCCCACTAAGAAAGAGATTTTCACCGTCCTGCGTTCGCCGCACGTCAACAAGAAATCTCGTGAGCAGTTTCAGTTGCGCACACATAAGCGCTTAATTGAGATCTATACGCCTACCCAGAAAACGGTGGACGCACTCTCAAAGTTGGAATTGCCAAGTGGGGTAGACATTCAAGTCAAGTTGACGTAGTAGTAGAAAGTTCTTTTATCTGAATAATCGACCGTGTTGGCTGAGTAGGGTAGTGAGCCCATCAGCATTAAAAGCGATCGACCAAATCGGTGAACGCGGGAATTTCCCGCCAGGATTCTTATTGGGGGCTTTTGCCCGATCCTTCCCTTGTCTCGGTTTCCGGGACTTCCAAAGGGGGCTTCGCTTTGGTTTATCGTGTCCGACACGTAAAAACGAGGTATCGTGAACGGTATTATCGGTAAAAAAATCGGTATGACCAGTTTCTTTGATGAAACAGGTCGCAACATTTCCTGTACGGTTGTAGAAGCCGGTCCTTGTGTAGTAACGCAAGTTAAAACAGAGGATACTGATGGTTATAGTGCCATCCAGTTGGGATATGGTGAAGCCAAAGAGAAGAATACTTCTCAGGCTATGATGGGCCACTTTAAGAAAGCTGGTTCAGATCCTAAGCGTAAGCTGGTTGAATTTCGCAACTTCAATGTTGTTGAAAAATCAGTCGGTGATGAGCTTCGGGCTGAAGAGGTTTTTGCAGAAGGTGACATTGTTAACGCCATTGGCACTTCCAAGGGGAAAGGCTTCCAGGGTGTAGTCAAGCGCCACGGCTTTGCCGGTGTGAATGACGCTACTCACGGACAGCATAACCGCGGACGTGCACCTGGTTCCATTGGTGCTGCTTCTTACCCTGCGCGGGTATTTAAGGGCATGAGAATGGCCGGACGTATGGGTGGAGAACGCGTTAAGGTTGACAACCTTCAGGTTGTTAAAATCTTCGCTGACCAAAACCTTATCTTGATCAAAGGTGCTATCCCTGGACATAAGGGGGGCTATGTGATCATTGAAAAATAAGCAATCAAGCCGCACCGGATTTTTTTCGGTGTAAGCGATAAATCCAATTCGTGATGAAACTGGACGTATTGACCATACAGGGTGAAAAAGCAGGCCGGCAGATAGAACTGCCTGATTCCATTTTTGGAATCGAGCCGCATGAGCACTCAGTTTACCTGGCTGTTAAGCAATATTTGGCAAATCAGCGTCAGGGAACTCATAAATCTAAGGAGCGTGGCGAGGTTGCTGGTTCTACCCGCAAAATCAAGCGCCAAAAAGGTACGGGTACTGCTCGTGCCGGTGATATCAAAAGCCCGCTCTTCCGTAGTGGAGGTCGTGTATTTGGTCCCCGGCCACGTGCTTATGACCTGCGCCTAAACAGAAAAGTGAAACGCCTGGCTCGTAAATCGGCTTTGTCTGCGAAGGCAAGCTCCGGTAATATCGTAGTCGTAGAAGATTTCTCTTTTGAAGCGCCAAAAACCAGTTCTTACCGGAATATTCTGGAAAAATTGGGTTTGAGTGGTCAGAAAACAGTACACGTGACAGCTGACTTCGAGCGTGAAGTTATTTTGTCTGGCCGGAATCTTCCTAATGTGGTTATTACCCGTGCGCAGGATCTGCACACGTATCAGGTAATGAATTCCCGCACACTGGTGATTTCGGAGGGTGCTATTGAGAAGATTGTTGAATCGTTTGCATAAGAAATTTCAGAACTAGCTTCTGAAAAAAATATAAAGAAATGGCAAAGGATATTCTCGTTAAGCCGATGGTTACAGAAAAATCAGACTTGTTGTCTGAAAAACTGAACCAGTACACTTTTGTGGTGCATAAAAAGGCTAATAAGGTAGAAATCAGAAAGGCTGTCGAAGAAATGTACGGTGTTACCGTGGAAGCAGTTAATACTGCAACCATGCCGGGTAAGGTTAAAAGCCGTTCTACCCGAACAGGTGTACTGAAAGGTCGCAAGCCAAGCTATAAAAAAGCGATTGTTACCCTGTCGGGTGGCGAAGAAATCGACTTCTTTGGCGATATCTAATAGAATAAGTCGGATCTGATCCGATATATTCTGCTCATGATAATCATCCAGAGCGTTGGGGTCCGGGAATCGGTCTGGACCATTGGCAATTCTGGAAAAAAAAATAACCGATGGGTTTAAAAAAATTCAAACCAGTTACTCCAGGTACTCGTGCGCGAGTAGGTAATGCATACACGGAGGTGACAGCAAGCAAGCCAGAAAAAACACTTCTGGCACCGCTTAGCAAGTCAGGCGGGCGTTCACGCACCGGCAAAATGACCATGCGCCAACGTGGTGGTGGACACAAACGCCGTTACCGTATTATCGACTTCAAGCGCAACAAAGAGGGTATGTTGGCTACGGTTCAGACCATTGAGTATGATCCAAACCGCACCGCTTATATTGCCTTGCTTGAGTATCAGGATGGAGAGAAAAGATATATCATTGCACCAAATGGTCTGACTGTGGGCGATTCAATCGTTTCAGGCCGTGGCGCAGAACCTAAAGTAGGGAATTGCCTTTATCTGAGCGAAATTCCATTGGGTTCAAGTATTCATGCTATTGAATTGCAACCTGGTAAGGGAGCAGCTCTTGCGCGTTCTGCCGGTACTAATGGTACCCTGATGAGTAAGGAAGAGCAATATGCAGTAGTAAAATTACCTTCCGGTGAGGTTCGCCGGATTTTGATGACTTGCCGGGCTACTATTGGATCCACATCCAATCCGGATCATCAACTACAAGTATTGGGTAAAGCGGGTCGCAAACGTTGGCTCGGTCGCCGTCCTCGTGTACGGGGTGTGGCAATGAACCCAGTCGATCACCCGATGGGT
>JAGQWR010000160.1 GCA_020437105.1 Saprospiraceae bacterium | reverse complement strand
CGAACAAACTTCCGAATAGCCGTACGGAATCCATTGTTTAAATGGAGAATATAAAATCCTTCGGAAAGCTCTATGCCGGAAAGATCCTGCCGATTGAAGCCTTCATAAGCCTGAAATACGAAAGTATCGACCGCCTGCCCGTTTAGGTTGTAAATCGTCGCCTCCATTTTGCCAGCCTTCGGACTGAAAAATTGGAAACTCAACGTTCCAGATCCAGCGTAAACGCTTTCTACCTGAAACTCCTGGTTGCCATTTGGTTTCACAGTGACCAGATGCGATAAAGCAAATCCGCCATCCACATCAACCTGGCGCAAGCGGTAATAGATTTGCTCTACACCAAGCAAAGCATCCTGGTCCTGAAATTTATAAGTAATATCATTGAGGCTGTATCCGGCAGCTGGGAGCTGACCAGCAGTCTCAAAAGTCCGTCCGTCATAAGAACGTTCTACTTCAAAATAATCACTGTTGGATTCAGTAGCCGTAGCCCAGTTTAATTCGATTCCGGATGCTTTAACTACACCTGAAAAATAGATCAGTTCAACCGGCAGGGTTACACACGGCGGACTGGCGAAACTGCCACAGTCATTTTCAACGACACAGTTAAAAGAGCTGCCCTGGTGGTTGGAATTTACATTTGATACAGTCAAAGTAGAAGTGGTAGGACCGTTTACAATAGCGAAGTCGCCTCCCGCTACAATAGGTGACCCATTTTCCTGCCACACGTAAGACAGGCCCAAGGAAAATGCATCATTCGCATTAATCGTTATCGTGGCCATATTATTGGCATTCGAACAGGTAAAGCTATTCAGGGTGGGTGCTGTACCTGCAACCACTTCCTGAGAAGCCGAACTGGAACCACAGGAATTTGTGGCAGTTACAGTATAGGTATTCGGGTTAACGACAGAAATAGTAGAGTTAGTTTGGGTACCCGGATCCCAATCGTAGGTTGCTGTGACGCCAGGTTCGAGTTCTGCGATAAGTACAATATTATTACCGTCGCAGACAACGTCACCGTCAGGTATGCGGATATCAACAACTGGTAAATCATTGACCGTGACGGAATAAACCGAAGTAATCACATTTGTCAAAAAGGTCGGGTCGCTGGAGGCCTTTACGGTTACGGTGTAATTTCCAACAGGAACACCGGTAGCAGTCACAAGACAACCGGCAAAGACCGTTCCTCCGTTTGAAACCATTCCGCTAAAAGGGCCGGATATCGCAAGAGGTGAAGTCGTACTGAATAAATAAAAGGTTGGCTGAGCGTTGGTACCAGCGTCTATAATTTGCATGGCTATACCTGTGGCCTGATTAGTGCCATTTGAACAAATGGTCAGGGGCACATCCGGTATCTTCAGTCCAAACGAGTAGTCAATTTGTGCCTGAGCATTCCCCGATAACAGGAAAAAGGCCAGAATAAAAGAAAATGTAAAATATTTCATGGGATGACGGCAGTTGGGTTATTAAATTTTTCGCAAATATAAGCTGATTTGCACAGCCAAACAATTAGCAATGTTGAGTATTAACAAAAATTAGGGGGATGATTCTATAAAAATCCGGGGAAGGCAAAAATATACTGTCTCGAATAAAACTCAAAATTAAGGTTTTTGTTTATTGACTAGTTGTTTTTTGAGTCTGCTTTTTATCAAATGTGAACTTTTACTAACTATATACCCGGATTCAGGTATAGTATCGGTTGGTTTAACCGATGGAATTAAAGAAAACGCCTTCTGATTCAGGGAGGCTGTTACCTTTACCAAAATTTTTTCTTTATGGCCCGACGCCGCACAGATACTTCCTCCGAGCCACTTCCCACCTTAAACAGGGAAACGCTCTCCAAAGCATTGGAAATTTTCCGTTATATCCGTCCATATCGATGGTCGCTGATCTTTGGCCTGATTTTATTATTCCTCTCCAGTTTGGTCTTTATGGTTTTTCCATATCTCAGTGGCGTCATGGTTGATGTAGCCCAGGGTAACTCAGACTGGGAGTTTTCACTTAGAGATGTTGGTCTTGTTTTGATCCTGATCCTGATTTTGCAAGGTTCAATTTCCTATGCCCGGGTCATGTTGTTTGCCCGGGTCAGTGAGTTTGGTATTGCCGATGTACGCCGGGCGCTATACCAAAAGATGGTTTCCCTGCCGATGGTTTTTTTCGAACAAAGTCGGGTAGGGGAGCTGGTCAGTCGCCTGACGGCGGATGTGGAAAAATTATACAGCGCATTCTCTATCACCCTGGCGGAGTTTCTGCGACAAATTATCATCCTGATCTCCGGGATCGTTTTCCTGGCGCTTACGACACCCCGCCTGGCCCTGATTATGCTGGGTACTTTTCCGGTGGTCGTAGTCGCCGCGATGTTATTCGGCAGATTTATCCGCAGGTTATCCAAAAAGAGACAGGAGGAATTAGCGGATTCTAATATTATCGTGAGCGAAACGATGTCCACAATCCATACCGTAAAAGCTTTTACCAACGAGCTTTTTGAGGCGGTCCGATATGGCAAAAATATCAGCCGGGTCGTAAAAGTCTCGATGGCTTATGCGCGCGGACGAGCCATCTTTTCTGTCTTTATTATTACACTCCTTTTTGGCGCGCTATTTTTCATTATTTGGGAAGGCGCCAATATGCTTCAACGTGGCGATATTAGTGCGGGCGACCTCATTGCTTTCGTTTCCTACACAGCGATCATCGGAGGAGCCATTGCCGGCCTGGGTAATTTTTATACAGAGCTGCTGGGCGCTATCGGTGCAACCGAACGCGTAAGGGATATCCTGAATCAGGAAGGCGAAATAGAATTCCCGGCAGAGCATGAGGCCATGCCGGAAGCTGCAAATATCATCGGACAAATAGAATACGATCAGATTCATTTCCGATATCCTACCCGGGAAGATGTACCCGTCTTACAAGGCCTCTCCTTTAAGGTGGAAGCCGGTCAAAAAGTGGCCTTGGTCGGATCTTCCGGTGCCGGAAAATCGACCATCGTGCAATTGCTTCTGCGGTTTTACAATTTTCAGGAAGGCCAAATATTAGTGGATGGCAAGCCCATTTCCTCCTATAATATTTCTGCCTTACGGCGAAATATTGCCATCGTACCACAAGAAGTATTGCTCTTTGGAGGAACAATCCGGGAGAATATCCTGTATGGTCGTCCCGAATCGACTGAAGCAGATATTATTGAAGCTTCTAAAAAAGCAAATGCCTGGGAGTTTATCCGTAAATTCCCGGAAGGGCTGGATACTGTTGTTGGCGAACGCGGGGTGAAACTATCCGGCGGGCAGCGGCAACGTATTGCTATCGCCCGGGCGATTCTCAAAGATCCGGCCATCCTGCTGTTGGATGAAGCGACTTCTTCTCTGGATGCTGAATCCGAAAAAGTGGTACAGGATGCTTTGAATACCCTGATGCAGGGGCGCACGTCTATTATTATTGCCCACCGTTTGGCCACCATCCGGGAAGTAGATTGCATCTATGTGATCGACCGAGGAAAAATTGTTGAGCAGGGTACCCACGAAGAGTTGTCTATGGTTGAAGACGGAGCTTATAATAACTTTGCGAAGTTGCAGTTTGAGATCAGCTAATATGGATTTGAAAAATTCAAAGCTTATATACTGGATTATTGCACTGGCTGTCCTGGGCCTGGTCGCCTGGGCAGCCTATGAAATAACCACCTGGCAAAATTTGTTGGGCTTGGGTAATTTTCCGCTGTGGGCTTGTCTGGCGGGCGGAATCACCGGACTCTTTGTCGCCAACAGGGTGGCAGGCACTTTTGATGACTCCATTGACCGGATTCGGGTGTTGGCGTTTAGTTTTTTCGGCGGACTGATCCTGTTTCTGGCCCTGTCCAGTTTTATGAACCGCGTGTTTGCCGGGCCTTCCAAATCAGTGCCCGTTGCCTTTGTGAAGCAGGAGGCTTTTGGCGCCAGCCGTTTCGGGCTCCTACAGGATTCCATTAAAGCGGATGGTTATTACCTGTATTTTCAACGGCCAAATAAACCGCTTGAGCGAATCCGACTTCGTTATCCCTATCCCACACCCCCGCAGGAAGGGGATCAAATAACGCTACCCATCCGAAAAGGATTATTCGGAATAGAGATCGTTGATTTAGAATAATTCAATTTTCTTGGAAAATACATATCAAATTCTGAAGGATGTAAACCTGGCTACCCGCACCACTTTCGGTGTGCCTGCCCAGGCTGCCCGCTTGGTGGAAGTGGATTCTGTAGCGGTACTTCAGGAGATCATTAAATCCGGAGAATCGATTCAGCTCATTTTGGGGGGTGGTAGCAATTTGTTATTCACCAGCAACCTCACCGGCCTGGTGCTGCAAAATAAGATTCTTGGGAGAGAGATTTTAGAAGAACAGGGCGATGACGTGCTTATTCAATTTGGTGGTGGCGAGAATTGGCACGAAACGGTAGGCTGGACACTCGACCAAAATCTTTTTGGACTGGAAAACCTATCGCTGATTCCGGGCACGGTTGGTGCGGCTCCTATCCAAAATATCGGTGCTTATGGGGTCGAACTGATGGATCGCTTTGAATTCCTGACTGCCATCGAGCTTTCCAGCGGTAAGTCATTTACCTTCAACAGGGATGCCTGTAATTTTGCCTACCGGTACAGCATATTCAAAGGACCGGCCAAAGGGAGATTCTTTATCACTTCTGTAACGCTCCGCCTTTCGCGAAAAGCGGAACTAAACCTGGATTACGGTGCCCTCAAAACAATTCTTGCCAACAAGAACATACGAGATCCCAAACCAAAAGATGTGAGTGAGGCCGTCATTGAAATCAGGCAGCAAAAATTACCTGATCCTAAAATGCTTGGAAATGCCGGCAGTTTTTTCAAGAACCCCATTATTCCGTTAGCGCAATTTTCCAGGCTGAAGCAGCTTTATCCGGATGTGCCATCCTATCCGGCAGGAGTCGGAGAGGTAAAGGTGCCCGCCGGCTGGCTTATTGAAAAAGCAGGATGGAAAGGCAAACGAATTGGAAACACCGGTTGCCATGTGGATCAGGCCTTAGTGCTCGTTAATTACGGCAATGCCACCGGCCGGGAAATAGCCGCACATGCCGAAAGAGTGATTCATTCTGTGAAAAAAACGTTTGGCATTAATCTCGAAAAAGAAGTGAATGTCTGGGGTACACCGGATTAATCTTTAATGCCCGGATCTTCTTCGGGGGCCTCATATTCCTTTTCCTTTTTAGAAAGAATCCGCGTATATCGTTTCGGATTGAGTCGAATATCCTGCAGGAGTAATTCCATGTGGACCAGGGTCTCATCCAACTGATCATACATGGCCCGGTCATTGATCAACAATCCCAGGGTGCCCTTACTGGTTTTGAGCGCATCTGTCAAAGCGGCAATGTCTTGCAAAGCGACATTGGCACCGCCCAGCGTGGTTTGAAGGGCTGTCAGGGTCGCATTCAATTCTGCAATGGTTTTGGATAGTTCGGCAGCCTGTAAGTCAGCTGTGAGCTTATTGATGTTTTGCAGGGTACCGGTGATCTGATCGTTATTGCCTTCGAGGTTTCCGGTAATTCCCTGAAGATTATCCAGGGTTTGATAGGTTGGCCCTTGTTTGGCGAGTAACACATTCAGGAGTTCGGTTGTTACCCGCACATTGTTGATAATGGCTTCCAATGTTTCCCCGGTGGCACCCATAGATTCCTTTCCGGGAATTTTGGAGATCAGGGAGTCTGCGAGGCGCTGGAACGATTTGGCGATATCCAAATAACCATCCATTTCATCCTGGCCGATCATAGAATTCAACATGCTCAGGGTTTTGCCTTCCAGGTAATCGCCACTTTCCTTGCAGCAGGCTCCTTTTAAATTCAGAACAACTGCCTTGCCGCCCATGACGCTGGTTGTATTCAACTCAGCTACCGTTTGGTCAGGCACCTTTATTCCCTGTTGCACGTCCAGCACCACAATCAATTTCTGCATATCCTCCGGATCCTGATAGATATCCCGCACCAGTCCTACCTGATACCCGTTGAGTAATACCGGATCAGATTTACTGAGCTGACTAACATTATCGTAATGGATGTAAAAAGTCTGCGTGCGTGAAAAAATACTTTTTCCTTTCAGAAACTGATAACCAAAGATCAACAGTAAAATAGCAGACAAAGCAAAAATTCCAATTTTTATTTCTCTGGACATATAAGTCTCTTTATAGCATTTTTAGGCAACTACATGTAAACGGCT
Organism: Saprospiraceae bacterium; assembly: GCA_020437105.1. Taxonomy (GTDB): domain Bacteria; phylum Bacteroidota; class Bacteroidia; order Chitinophagales; family Saprospiraceae; genus JAAEZH01. The sequence continues at coordinate 1,832 of JAGQWR010000160.1, read as the reverse complement.
GAGTAACCTGTCTCGTTTAAAAAGGCCTCAAATTTCTCCAAAATTTTCCACTTTACAGGGGAATGGCCCTTTTTAATTATGGCGGAAGGATTTCTCAGGGTTTTATTTCCATTTTCAGGAGCTCCACGGCCTGTTGTATCGTAATTCGATTCATCCCCTGATAAGCAACAATAAAAGCATCCCGGAAACCCATATCCTTTAATAAGGACCGGGCTGCCTCTGCCTGTTGCAAATTGAGGAAGGAACGAGCCTGGTACTTGTAGTAATTTCCTTCTTCCAAAACCTGAATCTGGTAGGGTACCGATTTCCATAAAGGGGTACTAACATCCAGCGGGTTTGGAGAGGCTGCCAACTGGATGCGAAATTGAACCTGAGGTGGTACTGATTTTTCTACCACGGGATCCGGGGCAGGAGTCGCGGCCGGTGGTGGCAGGGCAGGGGATTCCCGAACAACAACCGGTGGTTCTACTATTTTTGGTTTTTCCTCCTCTATCGGACTGGCAACCTGGAGCGGTGCCGGGTTGATCATGGGCAGGGGGTCAAACGTGATTGGAACGCCGCCACTTAGCTCGGTTTGGTAGGTCTGAAATGCCCGGACAATGGCCCGGGCGACCTGCTCCTGGCCTTCCAGAGAGTACAGAAAGTTTTCTTCCGTGCCGTTACTCAAATAACCGGCCTCAATTAATACGGAAGGCATGGCTGTTTCCCGCAAGACTAAAAAACCAGCCTGTCGTACCCCCCGGCTTTTGCGGTGGGTATCCGTTTTCATGCGGTCTTCCACAATTTCGGCAAATCGAATACTTCGATCGAGGTAAGCGTTTTGAAACATGGCCAGCATAATATGGCCTTCCGGCGAATTCGGATCGTAGTCGTAATTGGCTTCGTAATCATCCTCTAAAAAAATGGAGGCATTTTCACGCATCGCAACATCGAGGTTCTCCTGCATTCTGTGGGTACCTAAAACGTAAGTCTCCGATCCATTTACCCGATTACTGGGCGGGAAAAAATTGCAATGCACAGAAATAAAGAGGTCGGCGTGATTGCGGTTGGCAATGCTGGCACGTTCATGCAGCGGGATAAAAACATCCGTTTCACGGGTGAGGATAACCTTTAAATTTGGATATTTTGCCCGAATACTGTCTGCCACCATTTTGGAGATAGCCAGCGCAATATGTTTTTCCTGAGAATGCCCGCCTTTGCACCCCGGGTCATGTCCGCCATGTCCAGGATCAATAACAATGGTGTGTAGCTCCTCAAAGCAAAGGGCTTCCTCCAGATCTTTAATACCTTTAGCCGAAGAATGTTTTTTCTCCGTTGATTCATGCAAATAACCGGAAGATCCAACGTCAGTATGGAAATTCCAATTCCCGTTTAGGGGATAACTGTTAAATTTGGCCGGTAGAAACGGCAAAATCAAAAGAAGAATCGTTTGGAATAGGTGTTGCCCAAGTTTCATGGATAAACGGTTTATCCCGAATTTTATCTAACAATCAGGTTTGGCAGATTTGCTACTTCCGGAAAACGATGGGAAAAAAGCATATTGCTTCGATCACCTGCGTTTCACTGCAAAGAAAAGGATTTAGTCGCTTGAAAGCAAAACTACTATATATCATTTGTCTTACTCTGTCAGGTCTTTTTGCTTTGCAAGCTCAAATTCCAGTGCAAGATACTATCCCGGTTGACTCTACCAGCATTCTGCTGGATAGTATTTTGGCCGGATTTGATATCCCAAAAGAATCAAACGACCTGGACAGAATAAAAATTTCACCGGATGCGCCTGCCGAAGGAATTGATTATGTTGCCCGGGATTCGATGATATACGATATCGAAAA
>JAGQWR010000159.1 GCA_020437105.1 Saprospiraceae bacterium | reverse complement strand
ACCTGCCCAATGTCTTGCAGGTCGCTGTATCCTTCTAAGAGCATATTTACCCAGGTTTCCGGATTTCTGGAAATTCCGTGGGTTCGGATCCAATCATTTCCGGTACCTATAGGGAGTAAGGCATAGAGTATTTCATTTGTTGGAACCACTTGCTGGAGCATGATTCCGTTAATGACCTCGTTATTTGTGCCATCGCCTCCAACGGCAAGCATTCGGCGAAAGCCGTGCACAAGGGCTGTTTCGACCAACTCTACGGCGTGCATTTTATGTCGGGTAAATACTTCCTCCAACAAAACGCCTCGATCCTGAAGCATGCTCCGAATAACAGGCCAACGTTTCTGAACGCTTCCATTTCCACCAACGGGATTTATGATCACGTACCAGGTTTCCGGATTTACCCTATTTTTATTCATCTATCCAAATGTACAAAGTTGCCTGAATCTCTTGCATCTGTCGAGAAAAGTAGCCATTCAATATAATTGCAGCTGTCATCCTCTATGATTCAACTAAATTAGCAACAATCGAACAAGTATGAAACCAATTTTAAAACTGGAAGAGGTCGTCAAGACTTACGGCGACCATGTTGCGGTAGATCACGTAAGTTTTGAGGTGAACAAGGGCGCCATTTTCGGGTTATTAGGACCCAACGGAGCAGGCAAGACGTCTATAATACGAATTATCACCACGATCACCCGTGCAGATAGTGGTCAGGTTTATCTGAATGGCGAGAAACTGGGCAGCCGACATCCCAATACGATCGGATATATGCCCGAAGAACGTGGCCTTTATCGCAAGATGAAGGTAGGTGATCATCTTATCTATCTTGCCCGTCTCAAAGGTTTATCAAAAACAGATGCAAAAACAGCCATTGATTATTGGCTCGAAAAATTTGAAATTACCCATTGGTGGAACAAAAAAGTGGAGGAGCTTTCAAAGGGAATGCAACAAAAGATCCAGTTTATTGCCACAGTGGTGCACAACCCGCAAATTTTAATCCTGGATGAACCGTTTTCCGGATTGGATCCCATCAATACAAATCTCATCAAGTCTGAGATCCTGCGGATGAAACATGCCGGCACCAGTATTATTTTTTCTACACACCGCATGGAGCAGGTAGAAGAAATTTGCGAGCATATAGCCCTGATTGATCAAGGGAAAAATGTACTGGAGGGCCAGGTGGCCAATATCAAACAACAGTTTAAAGAGAACCTCTTTGAAATACATTATGAGGGGCAACCGGTACTTCCTGAAAGGGCGGGACTGCAGGTAGTTTCAAACGAAGGGGGCAGGTTGATTATCCAATTAGAAGATGATCGGGCATCCAATCAAATCCTCCAGGAGTTGCTGAAACAGTCTATTTATATACACAGCTTTCGGGAAATTCTCCCATCGCTGAATGAGATATTTATTCGCCAGGTAGAAACCGATAAAAGATCTTGAGACTATGGAAAAATTATTTCTGATCATCAAGCGGGAATATCTGACTCGGGTGAAAAAACGCTCTTTCATCCTGACTACCATTTTGACTCCGCTTGCTTTTGCACTTTTTTTTCTGGTCGTAGGATTTATTTTTTCTTACGAAAGCGATGATGTGAAACGGGTAGCTATACTCGATGAGGCCGGTATCCTCGAATCAGGAGGCGTGAGCAATGAGCGGAATCTGGTTTTCATTCCCGAAGAAAAATCCCTGGAAGAGCTTCGTCAAAACCTGGAAAGCCTGGAATATGATGGTATTTTGCGTATCCCGCCAATAACGAATCTGTACGCCAAATCATACACCATATTCTATTACAGTGAAAAGCCCCCTACGCTGGACGTTGAAACGCTAATCAGTTCCAAGATTAACAAGCGTATTGAAGCTTATAAAATTCAGGAACTCCAATTGGATGTAGCCCAACTGGAAGCCTTGGATAGTAAGGTCTCTATCAACCCCGAACCACTGGATGAAAACGGAGAAGACAGCAGTCAGTTTACCGGTGCTATTGGCGCGGCTATTGGCAGTTTTATGGGCATTATTATGTATATGACGGTGTTTATATACGGGATGATGGTGATGCGAAGTGTGATGGAAGAAAAAACCAATCGGATTGTTGAAGTAATGATCTCCTCTGTTCGTCCGTTTCAGCTTATGTTGGGTAAAATTATTGGAGTTGGCGCTGTGGGCCTAACTCAGATTGCCATTTGGGCCGTGTTGATTCCGACGCTTGGTTTTTTGGTGACCCTCATATTTGGTATAGATACCAGCGGTATGCAGGGGATGCAAAACATGGGTTCGGGAGCTGCGCAGGCTATTGACCCGGAAGATGCTGCAAATATGGCGCAGCAGATTTTACTAGCCATGGGCGAGTTAAACTGGGGTATGATTCTGGTGTTATTTCTGTTTTACTTTCTGGGAGGCTTCTTTCTGTATTCTTCTCTTTTTGCTGCGGTTGGCTCTGCTATGAGCGATGATCTTGGGGAGAGTCAGGCATTGACCCTGCCTATCACGATTCCAGTTTTGATTGCCTTTTATATCATGTTTGCGGCGGTCCAATCACCCAACAGCAGTCTGGCAATTTGGGCTTCCATATTCCCGTTGTTTTCGCCCATTGTGATGCCTGCCCGGTTGGCCTTTCAGCCTCCTGTGTGGGAGGTTGCCTTATCGATGGGGGTACTAATCGCTACCTGTATATTATTCGTTTGGATTTCATCTCGTATTTATAGGGTAGGGATCTTGATGTATGGGAAGAAGGTGACCCTTCGTACACTCGGGAAATGGATTTTCTACAAAGATTAGTGTCAATTAACGGGCCAGGGCAAGTGTAACGATGCTCAGTTTTACTTCCGGAATTTTCAATAAGTTTAAGCCGCAGGCTTCGAGGGTTGCTCCGGTTGTCAATACATCATCAATCAGGAGTAGGTGTTTGCCCTGTATTCGTTCCGGTCTGTGCAGGTCAAAAGCAGCTTCCACATTTTCGAAACGTGCCCATCGTCCTTTTTTGGTCTGAGTGGAGGTATATTGCTTTCGGATAAGGCAATCGTCAAGGCAGGGAATTTGCATTTCCTCAGCCAATCCTATACCAAACTGGGTACTTTGATTAAAGCCTCGCTGTCTGCGCTTCCGCGGATGTAGGGGGACCGGTATGATGAGGTCAATTGATTGGAAGAAGGGACTTTCACGCAACTGATTTCCGTAGTATTTACCCATAAACACTCCTAATTCTTTCTGCCCTTTATATTTAAGCTGGTGCATGAGACTTTGTATTAGTCCGGATTTTCGAAAATAAAACAGGGCGGCTCCACTTTGTAAAGGAAGGCGTCCCCAGAAAATTTCGGTAAGGGCATTTTCTGTATGCAGGTGAAAATTTGTTTCCGGAAAGCTAGCGAGGCAATGCAGGCAGATCGGTTCTTCGGGCAGGGGGCGTCCTTCGCCACAGACCAGGCAAATGTGTGGAAAAAACAAGTCCAGCAGGTCACTCCAATAGTTCAATCGCTTCATTTTCGACCTTTTGGGCACAAGAAAAAACGCCTGACTCGCATTCGCAAGGCAGGCGTATCAAAACAAAACGAAAAACCAACTTTAAACAAGTCTTTTACCGAATAGAAAAACCTACTTGTCCTTCTATTTGTTGCCCGTGATCTGTTAATGATTTCTTAACAAGGGGCAGTGTGTCATCCAGCTTTCAAATGAACCTCAAAGTCTTTTTCTTCGCCCTTTCGATTTACGGTGAGGGTAATCTTATCACCAACGGTTGTTCGGCCAATTACTTCTTGTAGTTGAGGCACTGTTTCTATATTTCTGCCATCGACTGCTACGATAACATCCTGTGGCAGCAATCCGGAATATTGGGCAGAACCGCCGTCTTCCAGATTTACAATTACAACACCACGTGTCAGGTTTAATCCGAGTTCGGTGGCATAATCGCTATCCAGTTGAGCAATGGCTACTCCCAGATAGGCTCTTTGGAAGCTACCGGTTTCGATGATGTCGTTTACGATTTTCTCTAAAACATTGACCGGGATAGCAAATGAATATCCCTGAAAGTAACCGGTATTTGTTGAGATTGCGGTATTAATTCCGAGCAATCGGCCATTCTCATCGACCAAAGCACCGCCGCTGTTTCCAGGGTTTACAACGGCATCTGTTTGGATGAAGGATTCAATCGCATCACGTCCTTCAATGATATTGATATCACGTCCTTTGGCACTGATAATTCCCGCTGTAACGGTGGATGTTAAATTCAGAGGATTACCGACAGCCAGCACCCAATCACCAACCTGAGCCTCGTCGCTGTCTCCGAGTTCCATGGTCGGCAACTCGGCGGCATCTATTTTTATCACGGCCAGGTCAGACTTAGGATAGGTGCCTATAACAGTGGCTTTAAACTTGCGGTTGTCATAGAGTGTGACCTCCAGTTCATCTGCGAATTCAACAACGTGATTATTCGTAACAATATATCCATCGTCGGTATAGATCACCCCCGAACCGGTAGCGGATTTTGGGCCACCTCCAAACGGACTTCCCGGAAAACCCTCTCCAAAGAAGAAACGAAGCGGATTGTTGTCCGGCACTTGCTGTTGCGCCGTTTCCTGATTTTCCCAGGCTGCGATGTGTACTACTGCCGGCATACTTTTGGCAGCAGCTTCCCTGAAATTAAAGGGCGTTTCTCCAAAGGCAGGCGTTCGATTTACCTGGCGCTGGAAGTTGGCCGATTCAGTAGTTTTCGTTGGATTTGTTGGCGTAAGAAAAGTAAACATGCTAAGTGCGAGGACTCCGCCAATCAGTCCTGCTGCAACGAGTTGAAAAAGCTTCTTCATCAGGTCTATTTTTTGATTAACTAGAACATGAATGTACCTTTACAGGCGAACACAATTATTTAACAATCTTTTGAAATGCTATCATAGCATCTTTAAAATCAGGGTGTTTTAGGTGGTGCCAGTTATTAATTTAAATGCGCAGGAGTATCAGATACACATCTGGCATGTTTTGTACGTTATATTAATGCGCTGCAGTTTAGAATCAATCGCTGTAAGAAAACGTCTAATTAAATTGCGAGTTTTGATTCGGAATTCTGTTTAACAAATCGTTAACTTGTCTTTTCAAGTTCGACCCCCAAAAGGCAATACAGTATGGAAATCGGAAACAGTAGGGATACCCTACCTGCCACACCTAGACAGAAATCGCCCTGGATGAAGCACATTATTTCCGGAAGCTCAGACATCGCAAAGCTGTTACAACCTGAAACATCTCTGGAAAAGGAATTGCTCAGGACTCCAGAGTTTCAACAAGGTCTGATGTGGGGCGAACCCCGCTTTGGTCATCCGGAAGGTAAAGTAGTCCTGCATGTCCGGGAAATCCTTGACAACATTGAACGTCTCCCCATTTCAAGTAAAAACCGCGAACAACTTCGCCTCATTGCTTTTGTCCATGATACCTTTAAATACATGGAGCCAAAAGATACTCCACGAAAGAGGGAGCAACATCATGCTGTACTTGCCAGACAATTTATAGAGCACTATTCCGATGATCCAGTTGTATTGAAGGTTACCGAATTACATGATGAGGCTTTTTATATCTGGCGTCGTCAATTTTTGCGTAATCAGGCCGAGTTGGCACAGAAGCAGCTACCGGAGATGCTCAATCAGGTTGATGGTATGTTGGATATGTATTATTATTTTTTCCGTTGTGACACCATGACAGGCGACAAGCTGCAAAGTCCCTTACATTGGTTTCAGGGGATTGTCAAGAAAAATGGAGTAGATCCCTTCTAGCCCAAAACCTCTTCTAAAATCTTATAGGATTTAATCTCGGGAAAATGCTCGATGTGCAGTCGGTAGTAGTCAATAATGCCCTTTAATAATTCCTGACGTTGCGGGCGTTTTAGATTGACCAAATGACTGTTTTGATATCCACAGTTTAATATTTGGTGAAATAACAAGCTTAATTCCGGATTTAAAAAATCAGGATGTTCTGGCCGGGTATCCCCAAAGGATCCTTCTCGCAGATCAAAATACACACTTTCCCCTTCCACTGTATTATCTGGCAGAAAGCCTAAATACCCACTGAGTTCCAGTAAAAAACCCAGATGAAAATTAAATGCGGGTGTTTCTCTTTGATCCAAATCAAGAAAGGTATTGTACAGGAAATTAAACAGATTCGGATTGGATTCTGATTCTATAATCGACTTGCGCGCTACTTCAATCAAAAACATACCCACGGTGCCTTTCAACAGATCAAAAGGAATTGATTGAAAGGTATGTGCCGGCCGAATTTCTTTGATCCGGTTTAGGGTATGCCGGTCTTCCCGAAAATACGCTACCAGATCAACCAGAGACATTAGTTGCAATAAACTCGGCGACACTCTGGATTTTCGGGTGCGAACACCACTCACAATATAAGACTGTAGTCCTTTCTCTTCTGTATAGATATCGCTTATCACACTCGTCTCTCCGTAGCGTTGATGCCGAAATACTATTCCTCTGCTTTTGATGATCATAAATAAAGGGGATGTTTAAGGCGAAGGCCTTTTGCCCAATTTGCATCTAAATATACACTCTTCGATAGTTTCGTAGATGGAAGTGTTAAACTGGTCGGATTATTTAAGTTTTCTGTAACAATCGGGAGCAGCCGGCCGTCCACTTTACATCAGACCGAACAGATATATTCTTTCGTCGATTTAAATGACTCACTTATCGAGAAACGAAAAAATCAGGCAACCCAAGAAATTTTATTCTGTCTGTAGTTATGTAAAATCACCCAAACCAAACAATTAGTTAAAATCACCCACAAATGAAAATGATCATCCCGACTGTCCTTTTAGTCTTATCTGGCCTGTCAACACAAGCAACCCCTGTAACCATGGAAATGAGCGGCGCCGACTGTCGCGAATCCGGTATCTATGACAACCTCAACCTGAGCTATGCATTAAAGGTCGAAAATGACCTTCAGGATGGGGTATGGACCACTTCTCAGAACAAGGAAACAGCCAACGTTTATCGTTTCCAGGATGATGGAATCCTGGAGATTATTCAGGCTGATGCTTCTGGAGAGCCGCGCTACGAATCTTATATGTGGCGTATTGAAGAATACAACAACCAGGCTTTTCTGGTTCTGACAACAAGTGATTTCAAGCATGAATTACTCTACCAAACATTGCCAAATTGCCAGGGAATGGTTTTGGTTGACCCGGTAAGTATTGATCAGGTAAATTTGATCTATAATCCGGATACGGCTTCTGCCGACCAGCGCCAGATTAACAAACGCTTAGCAGGTGTTTGGGAGAATGCAAGTTATCCGTACGACCTGACCAACAACTTTGACGACTGTGGTACTTTTGAGCCGATCGATGGCGCTTACCTGCAATATCAATTTAAGTCGGATGGAACCTTTACCAAACGTTTTGGAAGCCACCTGATGCAGCTGGAAGAAAGCGGGATTTACGAAATTGTTGGAGAAGGACAATACATTCTATTCCACACCGCTACATCTGATGGAAATTACACCCATCATGTCGCTCGAATCAAATACCTTGATTACGGTGAGTTGGTACTCGAACAAACGCTGGAATCGGAAGACTTCGCCCAATTTTTCTGCTCTAGTTTGAAATCGATCTCCTTCGTCCAATAAAAAAAAGCCGCTCTGCTTTGGCAGGGCGGCTTTACCATTTAAGGCCGTCTTCGAGGCCTTCAATTTCATTTACTTCCACATTTTTTTTAGTAGCCATTCTGACTTTTTGGCGATCCATGACAAGTTTTGCAAGTGCAATATTTGCAGGATCCTCGCAAAGAGGGGAAAGCGCAAAATCGATTTTTGCTTCCAATACATCCATTCGATAGAGTAGGCTTAATAAAAACTCGAGCCGGTATTCGATCATATAGGCTATTTGATTGGAAAGCAATTCAAAAACCTGCTCCTCAGAGAGTGCTTCCTGAGCCTTGTCTATCTCAAAATCCTGAAAGATTATATCGGTGGTCTTTTGATCGAAAATCATTAGGTATGTAGATTTGCATTTACTGGATAACCTCTACAAAACGCAGGATATCGTCCACATATTCCCGGTGGTTTGCGAGACGTGGCACCTTATGTTGTCCACCAAATTTTCCTTTAGAGCGCAGCCATTCGACGAAAGTCCCCGGAGGAAGTGGTTTTATTCGAAGCCGACCCAGTGCCATATCTTTATAACGTTTGGCTTCGTAATCGGAATTGATCAATTGCAGGTTTCGATCGAGTAACATTTCAAAAGCACTTAGATTTGCCGGTTCCTGAATAAATTCTACCAACCATTGATGCCCGCCTTTACCATTATTTAGAAAATAGACTGGGGCTACGGTATATTCCGATACTTCTGCCGGCATTTCCTCGCAGGTTAATGCGAGTGCTTTATCCGTATTAGTTACCATGACCTCCTCGCCAAACGCATTGATAAATTGTTTGGTTCGGCCAGTGATACGGATTCTGTACGGATTGACAGAAGTAAAGGATACAGTATCGCCAATTTTGTAACGCCACAAACCTGAATTGGTAGTAATGAGCATAGCATAATCGCGGCCGGGTTCTACTTCCCAGAGTGGAATAGCTTTTGGGAACTCCCGATCCCATTCTTCCATAGGCAGGAATTCATAATACACGCCGTTGTCCACCAACAACATCATTTCCTTTTTGGAAAAATCGTCTTGGAGGGCAAAGTAACCCTCTGTGGCATTGTATATCTCCTGGTAGGAAATATTGTCGCTTGGCAGGTAGCGTTTAAACTGCTCCTGATAAGGCGTAAAACTTACCCCGCCATGGATATAACCTTGCAGGTTAGGCCAAACTTCCAACAGATTATCAGTGCCGGTCAATTCGCTGACCTTTCGGAAAAGCACGATTGTCCAGGTTGGTACGCCGCCAACGGTAACCAGATCCTTCTCTGCAGCCACGATACGTGACATGCGATCCATTTTTTGTTCGAAATCTGCCATCAGGGCCGTCCGGAAATCGGGCGTAAAAAAGGGTCTAGCCACCCAGGGCATATGATGGGTCATGATCGCTGAAATATCCCCTCTTTGAGTTTTGGGATACCCTTCAAATGCGCTGAGGCTACCACCCATGATCAAACTTTTTCCCTCAAATTGGCGGGCATCTGGCCGCTGGTTGTAAAAGCAGGTCATGGTATCCCAGGTACCTTGAATATGGCAATCTCGCAGATTTTGGCGACTTACAGGGATGTATTTACTCTTATCGGCAGTCGTACCGGAAGATTTGGAAAACCATCGAATTCGTCCTGGCCAGAGCACATGTGGCTCCCCATACATCATCCTGTTTATATATGGCTTGAGGGATTCATAGTCCTGAACAGGAATACGTTCGCTGTAGTCTTTGTAATTCCGAATCGACCGAAAATCGTGTATTTTACCCCATTGGGTATTTCTGGCAGAAAGCATTAACCTTTCCCAAACAGATTCCTGTGCCTGATGCGGATGTTGGAGCATGCGCTCTATCCGCTGCATTCTCTGTCGATAATACACCTGGAAACCAGCATTGATCCATTTTCGAACGTTTATTCCCATCGGAATTATGTTAGTTGACAGGCTTGGGGTTGATTATGAAGCTACAATAAAAATACAGAAAAGCGCTCTAAAATCCGAATTTGAACTCCGGTGTGCAATAGAATGGCCTAAAGCTCTAGTTTGAGAAATTCTCCCGTATAACTTTCTTTTACGGCCGCGACAGCTTCCGGCGTGCCGGCCGCGATGATTTTTCCGCCCCGTTTACCGCCTTCCGGTCCGATATCAATAATGTGATCAGCAACTTTAATTACATCCATATTATGTTCAATCACCACAATGGTATTTCCCTTTGCTACTAATTTTTGGAGAACGGCCAGGAGGTGTTCGATATCTTGAAAATGTAATCCGGTGGTAGGTTCATCCAG
>JAGQWR010000158.1 GCA_020437105.1 Saprospiraceae bacterium | reverse complement strand
TCATGTGCCCCGGCATACGACCTGCCACCGGGTGGATGTCATAGGTTACTTCGACCCCTTTTTCTGTCAGGATTTTATCGAAATCATGGCATACATGCTGTGCCTGTGCAACAGCCAAACCGTATCCCGGGATAACGGCTACTTTATTCGCGTAAGCGCAAAGAATAGCAGCATCCGAAAGCGTAATCTCCCGGGCTATCTGGTCGGATCCGTCTCCTTTCGCACCGGCTGCACCCCCACCACCGCTAAACGAACCAACGATGACATTTAGAAGAGACCTGTTCATAGCATTACACATCAGGATGGTCAGGATTGTACCGGCAGATCCAACAAGAATACCGCCCGTGAGCATCACCTGATTACCATATAAAAATCCACCAATAGCCGCAGCTACACCGGTAAACGAGTTCAATAGAGAAATGACTACTGGCATATCTGCTCCACCAATCGGCATCACAAACAGGACACCATAAATCAGCGAAATCGCCAAAATGATCCAGAGCAGGCCTTGGTCAAATAGCTCCGGGTTCAGGATGCCGTAAACAGATACTCCAACGATTCCAAAAAAGATGGCTCCGTTGATAATGGGCATCAACTTAACATGGAGGTCTTTTATTTTGCTTTCCAGTTTGCCGTAAGCAATGATGGAGCCACTAAAGGAAACACTGCCGATCACCAGACCCAACACCACCACGACCAGAAAACCCGATTCATGAGAAGGATGGGTGTTGTATTCGATCAATGAAATAAGCGCGGCGCAGGCACCTCCCATTCCATTGAAAAAAGAGACCATTTGGGGCATAGCAGTCATTTGCACCCGCATCGCCATCAGGTAGCCGATAAAAGTACCGATGGCCATGGCCGCCAGAATCCAGGTAATGTTTTGAATGCTGTGTCCGGCTGCATCTTTATGAAAGAAGATGGTAGCTGCAATAGCCGCCGTCATTCCGAGTGCCGCAATTAAATTGCCTCGACGAGCCGTCTCCGGACTGCCGAGCATTTTTAGTCCGATAATAAATGTGATCGAAGCAAAAAGGTAGGAGAGTTCAAGCGTAAATTCCATGGAGAGTTAGCCTTTCTTTTTAAACATTTCAAGCATGCGGTTGGTCACAACAAAGCCGCCGACCACATTGAGTGTACCGAAAACAACCGCGATAAATCCAAGTACCAGGGCAAGGGTATTGTCTGGTTCTGCATGTCCCATCACAATGATCGCACCAATAATCACCACGCCGTGAATGGCATTGGCGCCCGACATAAGTGGCGTATGCAAAATAGCCGGGACATTGGAGATAACTTCCACTCCAAGGAAGATGGATAAAATAATCACGTATAGGAATTCGCGATGTTCCAGAAATATATTAGCGAGCTCTTCCATGTTGCTTTTTAAGATTTGACGGATTGAAACTGATTTAGAATCCGTGGGCTTATGATTTCTCCCTGATGAGTGATGCAGGCATTTTTAGTGATTTCATTCTCGAAATCAAATTGGATTGCACCTTCTGAAATTACTTCCCGAAAGAAGTTGATCAAATTTTTGCCATACATCTTGCTGGAATCCATGGGAATACTGGAAGCCAGATTGGAATCTCCAATGATCGTCACCCCATGTACCTCAATTATTTCATTGTTTTTGGTAAAGGCACAGTTGCCACCGGTTGAGGCTGCCAGGTCAACGATCACAGAACCCGGACGCATATTTTGGATGGTCTCTTCTGTAACCAGCAGGGGTGCTTTCCTTCCGGGAATTTGGGCAGTACTAATAATCACATCAGCTTTACACGCATGCTCCTGAATAAGAGCAGCTTGCTTTTTCTGATATTCTTCGGTTTGTTCGACAGCGTATCCACCAGCTGCGGCATCGTCCCGCGCACCGGCTACTTCTACAAATTTGGCTCCCAGGCTCAATACTTCTTCTTTAGCGGCTGCCCGCACATCAAAAGCTTCTACTACAGCACCGAGCCGGCGAGCAGTGGAAATGGCTTGCAAGCCGGCAACACCCGCACCAAGGATCAATACCTTGGCTGGTTTGACTGTTCCGGCAGCCGTCATAAACATTGGGAAAAATTTGGGGAGGTATTGAGCCGCCTGGAGAACGGCCTTATATCCTGCAGAGGTGGCCATCGAAGAAAGGACGTCCATGGCTTGTGCTTTGGTACTACGAGGCACCATGTCCATGCTAAAGGACGAAATCCTTTTTTCAGCAAGGGAAAGCACCAGCGACTCATTTGCCAGTGGATTCATCTGGGTAACCAAAACCTGCTTGGGAGAAAGCTCTGTTACTTCCGGACAATGGATGCTAACGATGACCTGAGCGGAGGTAAGGATTTCCGACCTCGATTTTGGTATCGCTTCATTCTCGGTATAGGAAGCGTCTGCTGTAAAGGCATGCGCCCCGCTGTCAAATTCTACCCAAACGGCGGAAAATCCAGCCTTTTTTAGGTCATTAATATGTTCGGGCAAAATGGCAACCCGCCGCTCGGGGGCTGATTCTTTCAGTACTCCTAGTATCATAATTTGTCAACTTCTGCTCTAAGGCGGTCTGAAAATAGAATTATTCTGCTAATTGAAGAAATAAAAGGGAGGAATGCTTAATTCTTAACTTTTAATGCAAACACCAAATTCAAAATTAAGCCTTCAAAATTCAACCTTTAAGCCCTTCCTTTCCTTCCGCCACGATTGGTATCCATAGGTACAAATCAACAGATAAACCAAAAACAGGAAGGCGAAAAAGTATAATTCTTTGTACAGATAAACGGGGATAGCTACGAGGTCAACGATGATCCAAAGTAACCAGTTTTGCAGGTACTTTTTAGCCAGCAAATATTGGGCGACTAAACTTCCCGAAGTAGTAAAGGCATCAAAATAATACAGATCCGCATCGGTGTAGGTACCCATTAGGTATCCGAGCAGGATAGTCATGCTAATGGTAAGCCCGCCATAAAGTATAGCTTGCTTAGGGCTGAGCGAAAGAACAGGAGCAGGTGTTTCACCGTTTTGACGCACGGTCCATGAATACCAGCCATACATATTCAGGAAGATGTAGATAATATGGAGTCCGAGATCAGAGTACAATTTGGAGACATAAAAAATGTACGCCGAAATCGCTACACTGAGAATCCCAAATGCCCAGGCTTGTATCTTTTCACGAGTTTGAAGGAGTACACAGATAATACCGCTGATGGTGGCAATTATCTCCAGGCTGGTTATCAGGCTCATAGATGTTGATCTAAATAAGTCATAAAAATATGTGCTAATTTGATGCTACCCTGTTGAGCAATACGCAGCACCTCCGTATGGCCGGGTTCTGTACTTTCGCTAATCGGATGGTAATTTACAACAGGCAAACTTAAACAGGAGTGGGCTATTCCCCGCTTTTGTAAATAGGACTTTTCAGGAAGTAAGGACATACCCACCAAATCTGCGCCCATTCGGACTAGTGCTTCGTATTCGGCACGGGTGCCAAGAGAAGGCCCTGTCTGAAAGCCATAATTTGATGCCCGAAGTGTAGGGAAAGAACTTGATTGAATCTTACTTTTGTATCGTATGCCGGCTTTCGCCGAATTCGGAAACAGCGGTTGTAGCGTAAGGATTTGCCGAACCCATTGCCAGGCTCCTGTCTCCACCTCGGGATGGAAAGCACCGGATGTAGCGGTTAAAATAATCGACCGAATTGGAAAATGGGACAGGATATACTCAAACGGACTCTGGAGAATCCGGGCCTCCAGACCTTCGTAAAAATGGTATTTTCCGGAAAGGATCAGAAAGGTTTTTCCGTTGTACTCCGCAACCAATACTGTGCGAGCATGTCCTTCCAGATCGGGAACAAACGATCCACTGAGCTCTGCATAGGGTATTCGTTGCCGAATTTCAAAGGCATCCGCGAAAGCACCTAAACCGGAACCAAGAAGGATGGCATGCATGTCAATTCTTTCGCATGAAGATAGAGAAATAAAAAACGGCTTATTTAAAACTATGCTTGAAAGTCAATGGCTAACAATCGCCCTTTATCCCGGATTTATTCAGGGGTTTTTCCTTGTTTTCCTGCTTTACCGGAAAAAGCAGGCTAATCAGGAAGCCGTAAAATGGCTGATCTGGTTATTGTCGGTTATTTCAGTTCTGATGCTACTTCGAGTCATTTACCAACCCCGTTTCTTCCGGGAATTTGCTGAAATTATTTTGCTGCCTGATGTAATCTTATTTCTCACAGGCCCCTTTATATTCTTGTTTACCCGGGCATTACTTCGCATGGATCCGATACAATGGCCCCGTATTTTATGGCATTTTGTTCCTGCATTTATTCATGTATTTGTCGTCAATACATTTCTGGGGCTCAATATGAAAGGCCATATAAATATCCTGAGCTGGGAGCAACTGACCATTTGTTTTCATCTGATTGAATTATCGGCCATCATTAGCCTTGCTCTTTATCTGAAAGCCAGCTGGCGCACGTTTTCCCAATATCAGGAGGCGTTTCATCAAAAGTATGCGGCTCCCTTTATCGGCCGATTTTTACAACTCTTTTTTCTTTCCGGTCAAATACTGTTGTTTGTTTGGTTTCTCAGCCTGGCCTTTAAGGTTGTTCGCGCCGAAAACACCTATCTGGTTTATACACTCTTTTGGGTTAGTTTGGTGGTCGTGATTTATTTGCTGGCCTATAAGCTCCTTCAAGATGCCCGGCTCCTGAGCCTTCCCGGATTGCAAATTTCAAAGGCACTCAGTACAGAGCAAATTGATGCAGACCAGTTAACTGCCCTAAATACCTTCATGGCCAGTCAAAGACCATACCTGAATCCGGATATAAAAATCGGGGATTTGGCAGATAGTATGGACCTTCCAAAACATGAACTTTCCCGCCTCATCAATCAGGGGACCGGAATGAATTTTTTTGACTTTATAAATTCTTATCGGATCAGGGCATTTATTGCATCCTACGAGGGAAGCCTCGACAATCAGGTGACCTTTCTGGAATTGGCCTATGCCTCAGGATTTAACTCCAAGTCGGCTTTCAACCGGGCATTCCGAAAGGAAACCGGAAAAAGTCCCAGCCAATATTTTACTACAAATTCCCTTTCGCAAGCGCCACAAAATATTTCTGAAAATTAGACCCACTTTGCAAAAGTGGTCGAAACCCGGCCTCTTTTGTCCGTTGTTGTGCTTCTTTTTAATGCACATAAAATTAAGCTATGATTAAGTTTACTTCAACGATCATTTTTGGGATCCTTTTTTGTCCGTTGTTAACTGCTCAGATAGTCACGACCATTTCTGGTACGGGGACAACTATTGATGATGACATTATCCAGGATGCGAGTGGCATTCTCTACGGATCAAATTATGTGGGCGATTCGGTGTTTAAAATCTATCCGGATGGAACGGAAGAAATTTTTACCAGCGGTATAAATACCCCAAACGGACTGGCGTTTGATCCAAATGGTAATCTGCTGGTGGTGGATAACCAGGGCAATAAAATTTATCGGGTTTTTCCGGATGGCACCAAGGAGATTTTTGTATCACCCATTGCCGGGCCATCGGGCATTTTGCAGGAGTACGACAGTGATACCCTTATCGTTACCAGCTATACCACCGATGTGGTTTGGAAAATTGCGCCGGACGGATCGGTTTCTGAATTTCTGACACACCCGGAATTTAACGGACCGGTAGGCTTGTGTTATGATGAGGCGCACAATCTTTACGTTGCCAATTACACCGATCGCAAAATATTCAAGGTGACGCCAGATGGCGAAATCAGCTTTTTGGTACAGATTAACCTGGGAACCAATGTGGGGTTCATCACTTATGCACACGACTACATCTACGCCACCACTATGAACGGTATGCGGATATTCCGCGTCGATCTGGAGGGGAACAGTGAAATCTGGTTGGGATCAAGCCAGGGAAATACCGATGGTGATGCGAGTCAGGCCAAATTTAACTGGCCAAATGGCATTCGGCCATCTGTAACAGGTGACACCCTGTTTGTTTCCGATTTTGGTTCTAAAAAAGTGCGGATGATTACAGATTTGGATGGGACAAGCACTTCGGTAAAAGGAAAGGCCCAACAAAAAACAGACGTGTTGGTGACGCCTAATCCGGCCGTATCAGAATTTCAGATCACGATGGATTTACCCACAGACACCGAGGTGGATATTGTATTGTATGACAGTATGGGCCGGCAAGTTGCTCATTTGTTGGAAACTAAAAAACTACCGGCCGGAAAAGTAGTTCTCCCTTTTTCGCGAGAAGATCTTCCGGCCGGAAGTTACCTGATACAGCTTAGTTTTGACCAACTTCGTGTACAGGTAGAACCATTGATTCTTTTGTACTAATTGTTGAACCTAAAAAAGCGGAATACATCCAAACCAGTTTTTCCTGTGCACGGATGTAATCAGACATGAGGGCATTGGTACCTTCATCGCAGGCATCTTCCGAAAGATCGAGCAATTCCCGTTGCATGCTGATTATGACCTGAAAGGAATGCAGGATGTTTTCTACACATTTCAGGCCATCACTTGTTTCGGCACTTTCGGTTATTGTAGCCGTCTTTTGATAGTCTGTATAGCGGTGATCTGGTGTATGTCCGAGTGTGAGAACACGTTCGGCGATCTCATCAATTTTTAAGCGTAGATCGTTATAGAGTTCTTCGAATTTCACATGAAGTTCGAAGAATTTTTCACCTTTAATATTCCAGTGAAAACCTCTTGTGTTTTGATAAAAAATGGAATAGTTTGCCAATAAAATATTTAACTTTTTGGCAAGTTTTTTGGATTTTTTAAGATCCAGCCCGATGGCATTCATTTGACTCATTTTTCTTAATCTATTTATTTAAAGTGTATCACAGTCCGATGTAGAGGGACTGTACTTAGTAAATAGTTTGAAGTCCGGATTTGTTCTAAAAAAGGGACCTGTCAGGTTGCCGACCTGACAGGTCCTTTTTTTTAGTTACTGAAAAACAGTTGATTGAGTGTGTGTGTAAACAGGTGACCTGACAGGTTGCCAACCTGTCAGGTCGAAAATATGCTGGTCTGATGTGATCCAAAAAACATGAGTCATCCCGAATT
>JAGQWR010000157.1 GCA_020437105.1 Saprospiraceae bacterium | reverse complement strand
GGACAACAGGACAACAGGACAACAGAATCACTCCCAATAGCATCAGGACAAACTCAGACTATCATAGCTTTTCAACGGCTTTCAAAAAACTGGACACATATTCCTTCCAGGAAAAGGTGGCAGCCCATTTCGGACCTGCTTCTCTGCTTCTTTTTACCTCTTCCGAACCCGCGAACACGAACTGCATTTGTTTTTTCAAGCCAGACACATCATGCGTCGGAAAATAATAAGCCAGCTCCCCTCCTACTTCCGACAGGCTGGAATTATCGGTGCAGATTACGTTGGTGCCACAAGCCAGTGCTTCCAAAACGGGCAGGCCGAAGCCTTCATATTCAGAAGGATAGATGAGCGCTTTAGAATACGTATATAATTCTGGCAGATATTGCTGCTCCACATATCCCGGCCGGATAATATCTGCCCGATATGGATGTGCTTCCAGTTTTTCGGCAAAGTCCTCCGATTTCCATCCCAGTCCGCCAACCAGGATCAGCAGGACTTTTTCCGTATTTTCTTCCCGGAAAAGCTGGTAAGCTGCCAGGAGTGTTTTTAAATCTTTCCGGGGTTCAATGGTACCGACAAAAAGAAAATAGGGATCAATGATCTCTTTTTTTTCCAAAAATTCGCGGGAGTTTGCCGGCTGATAAAACGGATCTCTGCCGAGCAAAATCGTAGCAACTTTGTCTTTGGTAAACGGGAATACCTCATGCAGGTCCCTGGTCGTATTTTGAGAATTAGATAAAACCAGATCTGTACGACGCAGGATTCCCTTCAGGAAAATACGTTGCAGCACCTGACTGTGCCAGCGGTGATACTGCGGAAATAAAAGCGGGGTGAGATCATGAATCATGGTGACCCGTTTAATTTTCCGGGGTAAATTAAAGGGACCAAAATGAGCCGGCTCAAAAACCACATCTACCTTATGGCGCCAGAGCAAAAAAGGAACCAGCACAAAAAGTCGGAAGGAAGCAAAGCCAATGGGTAGGCGGGTATTTGGGACTACTAATTGCGTTACGCCCGTTAAGTTTGGATCATGCTTTTCGCGAATCAGGATGTACTCATGCTCCTGATCGTACTGAATCAATGCCTCTACCAATTGCCGGGTGTAGGAATGCACCCCTGCATTTTGATTGTCAATCGGATCGGCAATGATCGCTATTTTCATTATTGCTTGTCGATAAGTTTCCGATATACCTTTACAGTATCAAAGGCTGTTTTCCACCAGGAAAATGTATTTGCTTGTTTTCGAGCTAATGCGCTCATTTCTTTCCAGGCTGTTTCATCCTGTATCATCCGTTCCATCTGCCGGCAAATAGATTCTACCTGATCAGGCTCAGCGGGCAAACCTGCCGGACCGACGACTTCCGGCATCGAACTGTTATTTCCATAAATAACCGGCGTACCGCAACTCATGGCTTCCAACAGAGGCAGTCCGAATCCTTCATAATAGGATACATAACACAAGGCCCGGGCATTCGCGTAAAGCGCAGGAAGGTGATCGTCATCCACAAAGCCCGTAAAGATAATCTGGTCGGAATCAGCGTGAATCTCTTCAAATAGCTGTTCTGTTTTCCATCCCTTTTTGCCACATATTACCAGTGTATGTTCGAGGCTTGGATTTCTTTCTTTAAACTGTAGAAATGCCTGAACGGTATTTTTAAGGTTTTTCCGGGGCTCGATGGTTGACAGGCAAAGCAGGTAGGGGTTTTCGGGAATCCCGTATAATTCGCGGATAGCTGGAAAATCGGCATCGCCGACATGTGGATAAAATTTTCCACCATTTGCGGCTTCTAAAGTCAGGTGGATCCGATCTGGCGGGACTTGATATTCCTGCTGTATATCCCGGGCAGTAGCTTGTGAAATAGCCAGCAAATTTGCCTGTTTTTGTAATGCCTTTTGCATGCCTTTCTCGGCCAGGTCAACATTTTCCGGTGTATGATATTCCGGGAATAACTTGTGCGTCAGGTCATGGACGGTAACCAAAAATGGTTTGTCCAGGATTTCCAGGCGATGCATATTTTGAGGAAGGGGCACATGGATCAAGTCGTAGGAATCGAGTAGTTCTTTATTGACCTGCTGAAAATCGCCCAACATTTTCCGTGCGCGCCAAAAGCGAACAGCACTTAACATTTTACGAAAAGGACCCGTTCTGTAAAAATCCGCCAAAGGGTCGTATATAAATCCCGGAAGGATTTTATGTATCCCTGCTTTTAAAAGGAGTAAACCTTTTTCATACGTAAATTCTCCTTCCAGCTTTTTGCCCTCCTCAGACAAATCTTTCCGTGAAAATTTAACGGGACCGGATGCCGCAGTATCGGGTTTGTGGGCTTGTAATTTTTTGATAAATCCCCGATCATACAAGTCGATTTGCATATCGGGATAATGACTCAGGATTTGTGGCAAATGTTCGGTCAGTTCGACCAGATAGCGCCTGACGCCATCATTGTCTTTCGACGAAAGTTTTGCAGTTTCAATCAGCACCTTTTTGAGTGGCTGGTTTATGGCTTGTTCCTCCGATATCGGACTCCCTGTGTATCCGGAAGTTCGGGAATAGCCCAGCGATTGCATCAGGTTTCCTCCCTGATTCCAGAATAGATCTTCCAGATCTTCGGGCATTTCGTTTTGCCAGCCTCCGATTTTACCTTTACGGAAATGACGTTTGGCAAGTTCCAGGTGTTTTTGCTCCGGTTTCCCGGCACCATATTGAGGGTCTCCAAATTTGAGTTTTTGAAAGGTGGGCAATTTTGACAGGTCTGGCTGGGGCAGATCCATTATTTCGCGTAAGCGCTCCACCTGTGTAATAGGATCACGAACGAGGTCTTCAAAATGAATCAGGATATCGGCTTTGTTTACCCATTGCCTGACATTTTCCGGCCAGCCCCCAAAATTACTCCCCCCCGGAGAAAGGATCGCTTCCAGCAGATTATTATAAAAATCTGTACCCGGCTCAACGATATCCTTCCGATGATGGGCAATAGAGACCAGGGAGTCCCGTCCATCGCGCACGATATAAACCGACTTAGCTTCCGGGAAAGGAAGTTGGCCGGGCAGCAAATGCGTTTTTACGACCGGGAATTCAGCAAAGCCGGCATCAACATCCCTGTTTGGATCCATATGAAAGGTGCTGGATGCGATTCCATACACTTCATATAAAACATTCCGGAAAAAGGTATTTCCGGATCGAGGAAAAGAGGCTAGCCAAATCATAATACTTATTAAAGCAATTCGGGCAGGAAATTAGGAAAAAGGATTCACTTAGAGGTTTCCTGAAAATTTGATCTGTCGGAGATTTAGACAGCAGATACCTACTTCTGAATAAAACCTTACATTTAGATTTTGATCTGAATTCCATCCCCAAAAGCCGGTATTGAGTTAACTAAACCTATTGTTGATGCAACAAACAGGCAAATATGCACTTGTTACAGTGACAACCGAGTCCTTCATACCGGGCAGCCTGGTCATGGTACATTCTTTTTTGAAGCACAACCCGTGGTTTGAGGGTGATATTATCGTTTTGGCTGATAATATGGAACCCCGATTTCAACGATTTTTTCATTTGTTTCCCAATATCCACATTGAGCAGATTAGCCAGGAGGTCATCGAAAGAACGGATAAAGTAAGCGCACGTTTCACACAGTTTGCCAGAAGGCGGGCACAATTTTACTCCCTGGACCTGGCCAGATTTACCAACTATGACAAACTGATTTTCCTGGATAGTGACATTTTGGTGCTGGATAATTTACAGGATGCACTTTCAGAAAACGCCCCTTTGCTTGCTTGTGGAGACGGGTTTTATTACAATGACAAGTTGCGCGATGCCAAAACATTTGAGTACGTAAAAAAGGAGGACATCAAACCAGGACAGGAAACCTGGCCGGATACCTTTAATGCCGGATTCATGGTTTTTGACGGCCAATTACTCAGAGGAAATCATCATGATGCACTGGTAAAAATGATTGACCATGATTTATTTGGATCGGTCACCACAAATCATTCAGATCAACTTATTTTCAATAAATACTTTCGGAATAATTTCAAGTTGCTTTCCGGAGCCTATAATTTTCGGCTTGGGGTAAGTGAGATGATAAAAGAAAAAGATGGTATTACTTATGAGGACGCCAAACTTATTCATTTTGTCAGTAAACGCAAGCCCTGGGATAATGTGCAGGTATTATTAACTATACCTAAATTTTCCGTTTATGGCCCTGCTTATCATAAATGGCAGGAATGCTGGTTAGATTTCCTTGATGGCATGGACAACTTACCTACAGTAGAACAGATAAGTCATGGATAGGATTATTAACCTCGGCAATCAGGCTGTTTCACCAAATGGATTAGGAACTAAAAATCCGGTATTAAAATATTCTCTGATTCTCATTCAGCTGGCTTGCCTTACCTTTCTTGTTGGTCGATATGCTGTTGAAGAAAGTTTAGGCTTACCCGCTTTGCTGCCTGTCGTATTAATTGGCTTTATTTTTCATTCGCTGCTTCCGTTGAAATTTAGAATGCCGTTTTTTCTGTTAATAGGTGTAGGAGCAGCATTCTGGTTATTAAACTGGCTGCCGGCACTTATGATACTGGCCTTAAGCGCCGTATTTTTTGGAATCCTCCAACTCCCTTTTTCTGTTACTTTTCGTTCTATCATTCTCCTGATCGTTGGTGGCATTTTTGCCGCAATCTGGATTTTGTCACCTCAAACAATTCCGGTTGGATATAAAGTTGTTCCGGTTGTCGGGTCGATATTTATGTTTCGGGCTTCTGCCTATTTATATGAGGTTCGCTATGAAAAAACGCCCGCACCAATTCAACAACAACTGGCTTATTTCCTGCTGTTTCCCAATTTAATCCTTATCCTTTTTCCGGTGGTGGATTACAAATTGTTTCGAAGGTCCTATTACAACCACGCCCCTCTGGAAATATATCAAAAAGGCGTTCGATGGATGATCCGCGGTTTTTTTCATCTCATGCTCTACCGAATCGTCTATTACTATATTCAGCCCAATGTGTTGGAAGTTGAATCACTGGGGCAAATCGCGGCCTATTTCGTAACTACCTATTTATTAATGATCCGCTTATCCGGCCTTTTTCACACATCGGCAGGCGTACTTTGTTTATTCGGATTTAACCTTCCTGCGTTATTCCACAACTATTACCTCGCTTCCGGATTCAGCGATGTCTGGCGTAGGATTAACACTTATTGGCGGGATTACGTCATGAAGATCCTCTACTACCCAATTTATTTTAAACTCCGCAAATATGGCAATCAAACAGGGATGGTGGTGACTATCCTGATTGTTTTTGTACTTAGTTGGTTATTACATTCTTACCAGTGGTTTTGGTTAAAGGGCAATTTCCCGATTCGCTCTGTTGATGCAGTATTCTGGATTGGTTTTGGATTACTGGTTGCCCTAAATTCTGTCATTCAGCAAGA
>JAGQWR010000156.1 GCA_020437105.1 Saprospiraceae bacterium | reverse complement strand
AAAAAGGAATGCGTTGGTGCCCTGTGACAAGCCCTTTTCTGTTGAAAGGTGCTGAAAGGAAAGGCGGTAAGGTTGTGCAAATCCTGCCAGCCCCCCGAATAAAAACAGGAAAACGAAGGCTAATAAGGATTCGTATGCTGGCCTTTTATTCAAAAATAAGATGCTGGTTTGATGCTATTAGAAATTACGGCCTATATAATCTCCGCCGCAATGCGGTGGACAAGGCAACTGCGAAAGTTTCGGCATCGCACTAAAACCTGGTCCTTTTGCAGCTAATGTTCGTGTGATCAAAGTACCATTCCCCAATGGAGAGATATCTGCATCAACAATAAAAACCTGGATCAAATCGCTCGGATTTACAGCTCCCGAGAGTATGTCTCGATTCAAGACCTCTTTACTCAGGTAGGCGCATATTCCCTCCGACGAACTTGGGCTTGCTATTTTATCATCCTGTGAAATCCAGGAAGGCAGCTCTGTTGTCTTCAAGCTCCCCATATTATCGCTTTTCACGTAGTGAGCTTCTGTGGGACGTTGAACTTCGGCTTCATCTTCAACCACACCGATAGCAATTACCTCACCGACTTGTGTACCACTTCGTTTAAAGTGAAACCGGATACCCACCACATCCGGACTTAAGGGGTTATTGTTGAGCAGTTGGTCTAATTGAGCTTTGGTAAAGGTGAAAGTGGTCGTACCATTGGCTATGGCCACCGTTCTTGACGTTTCTGTTCCTGTGTATGCCATTTTAAAAATTTAGGGTTGAAAAGGTATGTGGTTTAAATCTCTCCTTCGAGTGATTTTCGGATAATTTCGGCTTTACTATTCACCTGTACGATTCGGTAAATCCGTTTGATATGATCCCGCACTGTATCAATGGATATATTTAATTTATCTGCAATCATTTTATAGCTAAGTCCATCAACCAGCGCCTGTACAATTTGCTGTTGCCGGGGAGTCAATACATCTTCCTCCTTTTTCGCTTTGGGCATAAAGTATTGCACCACCTTTCGGGCAATGGAAGGAGACATATAAGATCCGCCACGGTAAATAGTAAAGATGGCTTCCTGAATTTTGGAGAGGGAGGTTCGTTTTGAAATGTAGGATACAGCGCCAGCACACAGGGCCTTAAAGATTTTGTCATCTTCCTCAAAGGTCGTCAGCATCACAATATCCAAATCCGGATAATGGTCCTTAATTAGACGAATCCCTTCCAGGCCAGACATTCCAGGCAAACCGATGTCCAGCAAAATCAAATCTAAATCTGGCTTATCTACCTCGCTTGCTCTTTCCAAAAAGGCTTCGACTGAGGTTACCGCCAGATTGACTTCGATCGCTAAATTAGTCCCCATATAAGTCACCAGACTCTCATGAATAATGGGGTCGTCTTCTACAATTCCTAGTTTTATCAATTCCATACATCAAAGATACAGCAGACTTCCAGGGCTGGCACCCACATTTTTGGGTGGTTCTATAAAGAAACAAAAAAAAATAGTGGCAACAATTGTTACCACTATTTATCATTCAATATCTATGATAGTTCTTTACAATTGCACCCAGGCATTATCATAGGCTGTCCTCAAAACCCGACACATGGTATTTGTACCTCCTAATGAATTAACCACGGCTGCTACTTCTACACCATTCGGGAAAATCGTCATGCCTGTAAAAACGCCTCTTCCTTGTGGCACGGCTGCGGCATTTGGACTATACTTGTCTTCATAATATCCTTCGTGGCCGTAAGAAACACCACCACCTGTTAGTCCTTCAAAAATTCCAGGATCGTTTTGCCAACCTAAAAGCTCATCATTCATTTTGGTTTTGAATTCTTCATTCAGGATTTTATCCGTGTATTTCAGGGTGGCCAGAATATTGTTTAAATCTTTTGCAGATAAGCGCCAGCCGGCAGAGCCAGCAAATTTGGTCATATCTCCTTTATTCCAACCGGGAGTCGCCGTATTAAAATTGTAGTTCATTGTTGGATTGGTCTCCCCGTCCGGTTTGGGTTCTTTCCAGGAGATGCCACATGGCGCAAACACATATTTATTAACTGCTTCAATATAGGCGGCGTTAATTGCATCTTCCAAATCCGATTCCGGGTCACCGTTATTGGCCACATCGTTTTCAACGGATGCCAAGGGATAATCCAGTTCTCCCAGCGAATTATATAAATAAGCGATAACCAGACGCATATAAGCATAATTGGCATTGGTATAGTTATACGATTTATCCGGATAAGTATCATTTTCGAAGTATCGACTCTTCAGGCTAAAGTAATCCAAATTGGTAGCCGGTATCCCGGAGGTATGGGTCAAAAATGCCCGGATTTCTCCTTGAGGAATATCACCGCTTCCATGTTGCCAGGGCATTCCGGGCATCCAGTTCCATAGTTTCTGATCGACATCCATTCCCTTTTCCTGTAACAGTCGAAGTACACAAAGCGCAGTAATCGTTTTAGAAACACTCGCAATGTCCTGTATTTTGGTCGGACTGTGTTCAACCGCCATACCACTTGTTGGGGCATCATCTACAGTTACCGCAAAACCTCCTGCATCACTGGTATAAAATGCGCCCTTTTGCGAAATACTAAATGCCCATCCTACTGCATTTCCGTCCAGAGCAGATTTTACGTTTTCGGCAAAAAGATCAATATCAAAATAGAAGTTGGTCTGTAAAATTGGCCCATCATCTTCCGGCTCACAGGAGGGAGCAATAAATAAAATTGGAAGTAAAAGGGCAAAAAACCGAATAGCTGATTTTTTCATGTTCACTTGATTTGATAATTGTATGATACAGCCACAAAATTATCGGCAGAGACATGTCCAAATCATCAGAGAAAAATCAAAAAAGGTAAAAAAGGGTAAAAAAAGAGGGTGTAATTACGTTAGAGTAGCTAAAATTTAGCTTCTGGCGAACTTAAGCAATGGTTCAATTTCATTGTTATCGGCCTTTTTTAGAGCAGATATATAGTTAGTACGACTATTTCCAGTTGATACTAAATTCGCTCTGCCCCAGGAAAATTCGTCCTTTCCCAAGGATACAGCAAGCAGGTTTCCCAAGATTCTGGAGTGTCGACCATTACCATTTGGGAAAAGATGGATGCTTACAAGTCGATGTTTAAATCTAATTGCTATTTCCTCCGATGGAAACCTATCATTTTTGATCCAAAACTTACAATCATCAATGAGCTTTCGAAGCTCAATTTGTATTTGAGCCTTGTCAACGCCTATGTTTTTGTTAGTAGACCGAAAATTTCCTGCCCATTTCCAAACATCACCAAGCATTCTCTTGTGTATGGATTTTATAAAAGCCTCATCTAAAACCTTGTCTACGGAGAACACCTTACCGTAAATCCAAATTTCCGCTTTCTCTATATTCTGTTGTTCAAATTCGTTTAGTTCAGCAACAGTCGAGATAGTTTTAATTTTCAAACCCTCCTTCTCCTCCTCATCCAGCGGTGTTTGCCCCTTGATATATTTTAAATCTAATCCCATAAGTTTCGCGGAACTTTATTATAAAAATCTTCTGCGAGGCTTTTGATTGCCTGGTCAAGCCTTTTCTTATCTACTTCCTGATCCTCCAATCTCATATTGTTTGACGTCTTCAAAACGATCGCCCTTGCCAATTGATAAGTCCTTTCTTCAATCATTTTTTCTAACGACTCCTTTCGGGGAATAAAAACGTAGTAGAAATCCATGTCAAGTGCGTCACCAGCTTCTCTCAAGGTTTTGAGTGTTATATTACCTTCTTTCTCCCTTTGCTCAATCTCTTTTACACTTTGAGGGCTAATATTCATTCTATTGCCAAGTTGACGTAGAGACATTTTGATTGCCCTTCGGATTGAATAAACCCACCCCTCACCAGGCATTCCCAGGTCTCTCATCGATTGTACTCGCTTGAGCTTTCTATCCAGTTGATCAAGCAATAATTTTCTTTGCTGTTCAGTCATCTCAAGATATTTTCTAAAAAAGATAATCAAATTTAAGTCTAAACCCTTAAATTAAAAATGTTTTTTAAGGTTTTAAGCTTAAATTTTAAACATGAATTATATGTATAACCTTAAAAATACACATCTGGAAATAGCCCAAAACCTGAGAAATCACTTGTGGTATAGTATCACACATAAGTTTGGTGAAGATTTCAACCTACTGATATATAACGACTTAGAATGTATTGGGATATACACTGCAGATGATGAATGCGAGAAGGTGAGATCAGTCTAAATGCGGGTGCGATACTAAAAAAGCCCAACTGGAATACATCCAATCGGGCTTTAAAGCGGTGGTCCCACCAGGACTCGAACCTTTATCGATTAATTCCCTAGTTATCCGAAACATAGTACCGGCCCTTTAAATGCGGGGGGGTATTTTAGCCATCTTTGGTCTTAGACTTTACAATTCCATCATAGATAGGCTTAAGGTGTGTTCTAATTTCTTGGTGGATACTATCAAACTTTATCGTCTCATCCAGTTTGGCTTTCTTTAGGTATGCTTTCCATTGGGCATTTCTAGCATTATCGTCATAAAACTCAAAATTAAACAATGAATGATCCTTGGAGACCTCCGTTTCTCTCCTGCTAAATGTTCCTTTTACAGCATTAGTTAGCACTACATTATCAAAATTTCCTGAAGACAGTATTCTGTAGATATCATAAAAATCTTTCATCCTACTGTTTGCCTCGCCAAGGCTTATCATTGTCTCAAATTTCTCTGCCATCAATGACTCAACAGAATACGCCTGCAACTTGGGTTCTTCCATTTCTAACAATGTCGGGTAGCTCATTTCAACAGGCCCTGGTATGATCACATCACCAAACCCGACATCTACTTGTAAATTCTGCTTTATATTATCAAGGTTTGCAGGGATTTTCATCCTTATACCAGAATATATTCCTTCCTCAATTATTTCATCTACAGTGATATTCTCCGTATCAAAATCAACACCATCTTCCGAATAGCTTATACTACAAATTTCTCCAAATATCTTCTTGATACTTTCCTTATCCGAATCAATCTTCATCGCCAGAAAATCAATATCCTTGGTAAGTCGGCTTTGCTCCTTCTCAATTGCGTAAATCAACGCGCCTCCTTTTAGAAAGAAGTTTTCCCTATACGCTGAGATCGAGAGTCTATATAAAAGTCTTTCCTGGAAGTACCTGATTAGGGTTTGTTGATGAACTTTTTTCCGCTCTCGAGAGATATTTTTTAGCTTAGTAATTATTGATGGCTTGTGGTTTTTCACGTTAAAATGCTTACATAATTCTTTAAAACGGTATAGATTTTAAGCTTTTTTGAATATGCTAACAGCTTGTTCAGGTTCTTACTTTTAATCATAAGATATTCCTTTAACACCTCTTTAGCCATATCCTCTCCTGTCTTACTGCGAAACTTAACAATGTCACATATGGTTTTCTCTACATCAAAAACACGGATAGGGATTTCGTTAATATTTCTCTCTTCCTGCCCCAAACTATACAAGCTTCCATCCCAATAATATATTTTTATCGGAGGATAAGCAGGTAAAGTCACCTTACTTTTGTGAGGGATAGCTACATGATACTCCGAAGGGGTAAAAGTTGTTAAGTCATGTAACAAAGCTGCTGAGTACATACAAAATACTCCGTGGGGAATTAACTTTTGCACTTCGATCATTTCATCATTTGTCATCTCCCTCAACCTGTATACGCCTTGCTTGATTCTCTCAATGTCCCCTGCCACTAATAGTTGTTTAATATGGTAATAACTTACCCCGTTGGCATCTAGCTCTTTCGTCGTCAAAACTCCTCCAAGCGCTTTAAACACTTCTATTACACTTTCTTTTTTCATAAAAAATACGGCTATCAGTCCTGATAGCCGTAAAATTACTTAAATTATTAATGCTTTACTTAATATTCCATAGTAATTATTGGCCATCGTTATGATAAAGAATAGCAGGTCTTTAGGAATATCTATATATTCCAAATAAAAAAGCCCAACTGGAATACATCCAATCGGGCTTTAAAGCGGTGGTCCCACCAGGGCTCGAACCTGCCCCGATAGCTATCGGGGCACTGATTAAAAGTCATACCGAGCTAGGAGTTTTTCTGCCATTTCAGGATACTGCTTTAGGTTTAGAATGTATGTTTCGCTTTTCATTTTCTTGATGTGCGCTTCAATTGACGAAGCTTGAGTTCTATTCTTGCAACTGATAAAAAAGTATAACGTCCATGGGATTCCACGAGCTGTAAACTTATCATCATAATACTTTGAATTATGACGTACCAAACGCTCATTAGAAGAAAGTTCTGTGCTACCGATGTAGTAACGCTGGAGTTTTTCACTATATAGAATGTACACATTTGCCATATACCTTCTGTTTACAAACAAAAAAAGCCCAACCGGAATACATCCAATCGGGCTTTAATGCGGTGGTCCCACCAGGGCTCGAACCTGGGACCCACTGATTCACCTTCCAACACTTTCGTGATGGGGTAGGACTATATCATCACCATATCTGCCAAAGGCAGACTTAGGCGGGGGGCGTTCGAGGAAGGCTTATTGGTTGATCTCCTCACCTTCTAGTCTCTGCACCTTCCTGGTTACTGTGATGATCGTTCACCAGGCTTGGCTCAGGATTGCCATTCCCAACATACTGTCAGGCTAAGGTTTCCCTGAGTTAACCCCCTGCTAATCCCATTGTTTCCAATGAGAAGCACCATGAATAATTGATCGGACATAAATCCAGTCTTTTCAATTATCCCTTGATGAGTCAGTTGCTCTAACCAACTGAGCTATGGGACCGGAATAGCTTGAGTTTGGGTGTGTGTTTGGGTTTGAGACCAAATAGACACAATGTGATTTTGGAAAATTAACTTTTTAATTACCAGGATCACCATTCTCAAGTGCGGGCAAAGTTACATCTTTGATCCATTGTTTGCAAACATCTATGGCACACATAAACAACATATTATTCGATTTAGGGAATGTGATCATTGACCTGGATATTCCGGCTACCGAAAATGCGCTGAAGCAGCTTCTCGGACCAGACTTCAAAAGTTCTTTTACCAAAAATGAACAGCATGGTTTATTTCAGGATTACGAATTAGGATTAATACCCGAATCGGAATTTATCTTTGGATTTCAGACACTGGTCGGAGAAGCCATTGATCCGGCGGAGATAAAACGGATATGGAATGCATTGCTGGTTGGCATCCCCAGAAAGCGGCTGGACATGCTGGAGCAACTCCGAAAAGATTATGGGGTTTTCCTGTTAAGTAATACCAATCACACACACTTGGTCTGGGTTTATAACTACCTCGAAAAAACCTACGGAATCACCGATTTTGACACCCGTTTTTTTGACAAACCTTACTACTCACACCTTATTAACCTCCGGAAGCCCAATCGGGATGTGTATGAATTTGTACTGGCCGATAGCCAGCTGCAAGCTTCCCAAACACTGTTTATTGACGACAACCTGGCCAATGTGGAGGGTGCCAGAAGTTGTGGGATGCAGGCATATCATCATACAATGGGCGATATTGTCGATCTGATGCCATCGCTCTTAAAAGGATAATCCCTACATTCGAAACAAAATATACCGGATCGCATCCCCGGGAGCCAAATGTTTCTTCTCATAAAATGTCTGGATAGCCAACTCCTTTGAATACAAGGGACGGGAGTACAAATCATCTGTATGTGAAAGCAAAACGGCTTGCTCGTGATTTGTAACCGATTGCAATGTAAAGCTATACATCATCGGAGAATCCGTTTTGAGGTGTATCAGTCCACCGGGTTTCAGAATACGCTGATAAGCATCCAGGTAAGCTTTCGCCGTAAGGCGCCGGTTGGCCTTCTTTAGAAAGGGATCCGGAAATGTAATCCAGATCTCATCAATCTCGCCCGGAGAAAAATAACGGTCAATCAATTCTATTCGGGAACGCAGGAATGCTGCATTATCAAGTCCCTCATCTATCGCCTGCGTAGCACCTTTCCAAATACGCGCACCTTTTACATCTACACCAATGAAATTCACATCCGGAAACATACGTGCCAGGCCAACGGTGTACTCTCCTCTGCCGCAAGCCAGCTCCAATACCAACGGATTTTCATTCTTAAAATGCGCACTTGCCCATTTCCCTTTCAGGTCAGCCTGTATGCCCTTTTGGCCACTCAGACTCGCTTCCTGTCCACTGAAATTTTCATACACATTTGGAAGCCGCAAGAGGGCAGCAAATTTTTCCAACTTATTCCTTCTGCTCATCGATTAACTATCACCCTTTTTTAAGATCCAGGCCATTTCTTCCTGATATTGATCAAAATATAATAAATCATTGTGTCCGCCTCCAGTGATGGTAAAAAATCGGTCGGAGTCCTTTAGATAAGGAATCAACTTATACGCCACCCTGTAGGGTACTACCCAGTCATCCGTTCCGTGAAACAAATATACCGGACATTGGGTTT
Source organism: Saprospiraceae bacterium (assembly GCA_020437105.1). Classification (GTDB taxonomy): domain Bacteria; phylum Bacteroidota; class Bacteroidia; order Chitinophagales; family Saprospiraceae; genus JAAEZH01. The sequence continues at coordinate 18,310 of JAGQWR010000156.1, read as the reverse complement.
TCTTCAGATTTTGCCTGTTCTGAAAGCGGTAAGAAAATGGAAAAACCCGCGGTAAAAACGGAAAATAGGCATAAAAGAGGTCTTCCATACTCGAAAACGGAGTCTCCAAAACAAGTGCTTGTACTTTTTCCCGGGCTGCCACATGTAGCGCAAAAGCAGATCCCAGCGAGCGGCCATGCAAAATAATCTGTTCTGCTGCATAATGTTCCGACACAAACTGATAGGCTCTTTCGGCATCCTGATACATTAGGTTCATCGTTCTCTTACCCCCACTTTTTCCGTACCCTCTATAATCTATAATAAAGAGGTCATGTTGATGGCGTTCGAAAAAGAAATAGAGGTGGCCCCAGCGTTTGAGGCTACCCGCATTGCCATGAAAATAAAGAACTACGCCTTTGGATTCAGGTACTTTCCGCCAGAGTGCATGGATTTTTCCGCCTTTCGGCGAATCCAGCCAGACCTCTTCCAGTTTTTTTTGAAAATCAAACACATAGCCTTCCTTCAGTTGTTCCGGCCGAAAAATAAAATAAGGCTGCAACCAAGTGGTGCAAATGGACACCAACAGGTAAATCCCAAGCACAAAGAGTCCGATCCAGAGGAAGAATATCATTTCAGGCGTGAAGATATACCAAGATTAGGCCTTCCAAAACCAATAAGTGAAAATTATATTTTTGTACTGCCAACGTTTTTGCTTAAACGCTTGTCTATATTTATGGCTTAATTTCAGATAAGCAGGAATACTGGCTCTGAAATTGTACTATAGGATTCACCTCCTGTTACACATTGTTTTGCAACTAGAAAACTTGAAAACAAGATCGCATGAAGCGTACACTTCTTTTACTTTGTTTTTTCAGCATTAGCTTCCTTAGCTATTCCCAGGATATTGGCTATGGATTTAAGGCGGGACTGAATTTCAATCGATTTATTGGTCCGCTGGAAGAAGACGCTCAGGGTGCCAGCCTGGAAGAGTTAGTAGGCAATTCAGGCTTCCATGTTGGAGCCATTTTCAACTTCAAATTTTCCAAAGAATTTGGAGCAAGAGCAGAGATTTTGTATTCCCAAAAAGGGGGGCGGTACCGCTACGATGGCCCTTCTTATTTTACCTTATACAACCTGGATGCAGAGCCCATCAAAACGACAGGTAACCGCAAGGTTTCACTCAATGTAACTATGTCTTATGTAGATATCCCAATAGGCGCCTATTATAAGATTTTTGATTGGCTGGAAGTCTCGGCTGGTGGCAACATTGGCATCTTGGCAGGTGCAACCGGTGCCGGACAAGTGACCTATAGCGGGATCAGTGAAAACAGTGGCACGGTGCCTGAGTTTTCTATTACGCTGGATTATGATTATCGTCGGGATGAAACCGGTGTAGCCACTTTTGTGGGAGGTACTCCTTTCCTTAAAGTAGATGGAGAAGAGATCGAAATTCCTGTTCGGTCTGGCGCCTATTATGAATATCCGAAACTGGAAGATCCATACTTCAGTTTACTGGACCTGGGTGTTTATACTGGTGTTTCTCTTTACCTAAACAAAGGTTTCTTTCTTGGTCTGAGAGCAAATTACGGACTGGCAGACATTACCAATAATGGGTATGATTTCTCTCTGCAAAGCCTGGATGCAAACGGAGAGCGTATTCCACGTTCAGATAAGGATGTAAATTTCTCTATCCAAACATCACTTGGGTTTAGTTTTTAGTGGTCCTGTGGTCCTGTGAGTTAGTGGGTTAGTGAGTTAGTGAGTTAGTGAGTTAGTGAGTTAGTGGGTTAGTGGGTTAGTGGGTTAGTGGGTTAGTTTTTCAGTGGGTTAGTACCTAATTCAAAATTAAAAATTAAAACTTAAGAATTCGATAGTGGTTCTGTGGTCCTGTGGTCCTGTGGCCCTGTGATTCTGTGGGTTAGTTTTTCAGTGGAGTGGGTTAGTACCTAATTCAAAATTAAAACTTAAGAATTCGATAGTGATTCTGTGAGCTAGTTGGTTCTTATTCAAAATTCAGCATTCAAAATTCAAAATTATCCTTTAGACATCCGTTTCCAGCCGAATCGAATGATAACAATAAGCCCGACCAGCAGGAGGAGCAGGTATATTACGGGAACGTAGGAGAAGACCACGAGGTGCGTTCTGTCTATGACCCAAAGGATGGCCAGTGCTGCGCCAATAATGGTTATCAACCCGCCTAGCTTGTCGAAACCGGGGATGTAATCCAAATCTACATTCTTGCGAATAACCCAAAGAATCAGAATCATAGCTATTACAGGAAGGACTTGTACCACCAGATCCATTTCCATGATGCTTTTTCGCTCAAAGAGGAAGAGGTAAATATTTAGGGCTACAGCGAATATACCGGGGATGCTAACGAGGTAGATCAATCCGGAATAGAGGTATTTCCAGGGAGACTGGTGGCCCTCTCCTTTTGACATAAAACCTGCAAGTACGGCAGTAAATAACAGCGCGAGGAAGTACCAAAGAACCAACATAGGGTTCCCATAAATTTTATCGAAAAAATCCTGCAGGGTCATGTCTTTCTTTTTTCAGGCTCCAAAATAGGGATATAAGCCAGCTCCTAAAGAAAAAAAGAAAAAAATTTCTTCGAAATACCATCAATAAGTTGATACTTTGTTAACTTAATGGTTACATTTTATAAACAAAAAACAGATTCATGAAAGCGTTAAAAGTCATCCTTGGTATTCTGGGCGTATTAATCGCCGGATATCTCGTTCTGTGTCTCGTTGGGCCAAAGAAAGTAGATGCTTCCAGTTCCACTTCCATTATGGCTCCTGCCGCGATCGTTTACCAGCAGATTGGCCAGCTGGAAAACTGGGTCGATTGGGGTCCATGGCAGAATATGGATTCTACAATGAAGGTCACCTATAGCGACAAAACAGAGGGAGTCGGAGCTTCATATTCCTGGACCAGCGAGAATATGGGTGCCGGCAATCTGGAGATTACGGAAGCGGATCCTCCTAATTCCATGAAGACCAAGCTTAAATTTGGTGACTATGCCGGCTATAATTATGGTAATTGGGACTTAAAAGAAACAGATGGAACTACGGATATTACCTGGTCAATGACCAGCGATCCGACTCCCTTTTTTTTCCGGGGAATGATGGTACTAATGGGCATGGATAAATCAATCGAGAAGGACTTTGCAAATGGATTAGCTTCTATCAAAGCGATAGCAGAAGAGCAGGCAGCAAAGATTCCAACTTCTTTTGGTGGATATGAAGTAAAAAAAGTAGATCACCCTGGCGGTGTTTTTGCGGGTATTCGGGAAGAAGTTCAAATGAATAGTTTGCCTGACTTCCTGGCTAGTTCCTACGAGAAAGTAATGGGTGCGATGGCCACGCAGCAAACTCCGATGGCCGGGCCTCCATGTGGCCTGTATTACACCTGGGATGAAGCAACCCAAACATCCGATATGGTTGCGGCCATACCAATTGGCGAGGCTCTTAACTTGGGGGAAGATGTATCCATTATTGAAATACCTGCCAGCAAGGCTGCTGTAATTGATTATTATGGAAGCTATGCCGGTGTAGGGGCTGCGCACGAAGCAGCTGGCGCTTTTATGTCGGCAAATGGATTGACTGCAAAAGAGCCTTGTATTGAAATGTATATCACCGATCCAACGACAGAGCCGGATACAAGTAAATGGCTGACGCAGGTGATTTACTTTTATTAAAATAAGTTCATTTTACTATATTTGAAAAGCCCGACCTGTTCGACAGATCGGGCTTTTCTTATTCCTGCTCTTGCACCAAAACCTAAGGTATTTGCATCAGTAATTGGGAAGCATGGCCAACACATACCGGAAAAGACTTTCCTATCTTTGTATCAATCGAAAACTACAACGAATGCAAAAATTATTGCTAAGCGGTCTGATCATTTTACTACTTGCATCCTGCTCCTCTGAAATGCGTGAAAAACTGGAGCCTCGACCCACAGCCTTTGGCCCACTGAATCAACTGGTCGTAGTAGCCGATAAAAACATGTGGGAGGGAGCAGTAGGTGACACCTTCGAATATTATTTCGCATCTGCCTATCCTATCCTTCCTCAACCGGAACCTATATATGATCTTCGCTATTTTAGTCCGGATGATCTTTTCCAGAAAAAGGAGCGCCGCGAACTACGCAATTATGTAATACTGGCTGATCTCAATGACACTGAGTCGCTAGCAACCAAACAAATTTACCGCGACATCAAACCCGAAATAATTGAAGAAGCGCGCCAGGAGAATAGTTATAAAACAGCTGTTTTACAAGATCGCTGGGCAGACAATCAACTGGTAGTATATATGTTTGGATTCGGACATGACAACCTCATTGAAAATATTCAAACCAACTTTCAGGGAGTAAATCGGCGTGTACGAAAAGCAGAATCTGTTGAAATCGCCGCCAAAGTCTATCCAGGAGGTACCAATGGCTCTCTTATTCAGGAAGTAAAAGATTATATCGGCGTTGATGTTAAAATCCCTTCTGATTATTTTCTGGCCATGCATGATGAAGACGCCCAAACAGTGTGGATTCGACGGGAGACCCCTGAAGTGAGTTCCAATATTATGTTTCGTAAAATGCCCTATACAGACGACAAGCAATTAGAACCCGACTTTGTACAAACTTTGATCGACACCCTCGGTCGTTATGTATCCTCAGATATTGAAAATACCTTTTTACGCGTAAATGGAGAAGACCTGCCTATTCTAACCGAAGTATTCCAACGGGATGGCCGATATACCCTTCAGATGCGTGGAATCTGGGAGATTGAAAATGATTTCATGGGAGGCCCCTTTGTTGCCGAAATGGCACTAAATCCAAATACCAACGAGCTTTTACTAACCTTCGGTTTTCTTTTTGCGCCTGGTGAAGACAAGCGGGATAATATGAAATTCATGGAACACGTGATGGAATCAGCTTCATTTTAAAACTGTTTTTTTCAAAGTTCTATATCAAACCTGCTGGTTTGTTACGTTTGTGTATCTTTGAATGCACACACCATTCTATTCTGACCAGTTCATGCAAATGCCTGACCATAGTTCAAATCCTTCGTTGGTACAACAGCTTCCTGATGAAGATCTGTTACATCGATTTCAGGCCGAAAAAGATCAGTTTTATTTGGGGGTATTGTTCCAACGCTATCGCCACCTGGTCTTTAATATGTCTATGAAATATCTAAAATCCCGGAGCGAGTCTGAGGATATGGTCAGTTATATTTTCACTCTTTTACTTGAGAAATTACCAGGCAAAGACATCCATTCTTTTAAGCATTATCTATACGGAACCATCCGTAATGAATGCCTCTCCAGAAGCCGTCAACAACGACGGGAAATGGAGCGGCAAGAGGCCTTTTTTCATGTTTCAGAAAAAAAATCATTTTTTTTTATGGAAAATGATGGGCTCCTGCATCTTATCAACGAACCTTCAATAGAAGAGCTGGTTCATGAAGCCATGACAGACTTGGTTTCCGAACAGCGGGAATGTATCCAGCAGTTCTTTTTTGAAGGAAAAAGTTATAAGGAAATTGCCGATCTCACCGGCTTCCCAATCAACAAGGTCAAAAGCTACCTACAGAATGGGAAACGAAATTTACGGATCTGGCTGGAAGCCCGAATGTCGGGCTCTATAAACTAAATGCAGTAATGCAACCAATTTTTCAGGAACATATTTGCTTGACAGAAAAAGAGCTGACAGCTTATCTGAATGGTGCCTTGGAGCAACAGGATCGTTTCCGTGTTGAAAACCACCTGCTCGATTGCCCATTATGTTCAGATGCGCTGGAAGGCTTTAGCCTGACCTTAAATCAGGCACCCCAAAAAATCAAAGCAATTAGCCCCAAACTACGCTGGCTCCGGGCGGCAGCTGCAGTACTTGTTGTAGCTGTTTGCCTGCTGGGTCTTCGTGTATTCCTGAGTAATTCAGATCAACAACTATATTCTGCATTTTTTGAGTCCTATCCAAACGAAATGGACAAACTGGTACGTTCTTCAACTGTGGAAGAAGAAACAGCGTCTATTCCAGAAAACCTGGTAGCCGCTTTTAAGGCCTATGATGCTGAAGAGTATGAAAAAAGTGCTGCCTTCTTTACAACAGAATTAAATTCTAACACCTATGGTGCTATCGCCCGGTTTTACGGTGGCATAGCAGCTTTGGAGGCAGGTGATAATAAAAAAGCAGAAGAACTTCTCGAAGCTGCGAGCCAAACGGGCTCCATTTATGAAGCCGAGGCCAAATGGTACCTCGCACTCACCCTGCTTCGTGAAGGGCGAAAAGATGACGCCTTGCAATTGCTAAATATGTTGGCCGCTGATAGTTCAGGCCGCTATTTTAAAAAAGCAAATACATTGCGTAATAAGTTTTGATGGATTGCTACTGTAGAGGGTGCCATTTCCCGGAATGGTGCCCTTTTTTCAATCCGTCAATATTCATACCTGGAGAAAATCAGTTGCCATAATAGCTTATTGGCTTAAACAAGACCAGGGTATTGAAGTTACCATGCCATTTGGTATCCCCGTCGTCATATTCTACAAAATACTCTCCGCCACTTTTCCTGGTAATTGTACCCAGGTACCAGTACTTGGAGTTGTACCCGGAATCATAATACCTGGCCAGTACCCTGTCGCCAATATTTGCTCCAGTCGATTGAACAGTAACAAAAGGCACGACAGTGTACATGTCTGAATGACATTTTGTATCCCCGTCATCATAACGCACATATACCCCATCGCAAGAATTAGAATTACTGGTAGAGCCTTTATACCAGTACTTTGAATTAAATCCGCTATCGTAATACCTCCCTAAAACATCAATCTGTGTTTGGGCGAAAGACAGAGATATACTGCCCAGAATCATGGTAAAAACGAAAAGTAATTTTCTCATTCCCAATATTTTAATGGTTATTTTCGCAGCATGCTATGCTTTTTTGATTTTCTGACAATGATAAATATACTCTATTGGAATATTAATTAAGGTTTTCATTGTGCAATCCTCAAAGATTGCCTGAAATTTTTTAAAATTAAAGCGGGTATATAAGACCTGGCTATAGAATGACTGGCTTGCTAACAAGTCATACGAATCCTGAATAATTTGCAGCCCCATCTCTTTTGAAAAGAAAGAAAACGGAATAGAAGCGATCACGCTATGAACTTCCTCTTTTACATACTTTCGAACATTTTCAGCACCATCGTTGATGATAATCAGTCGATCATCGTCGATCGTTTTTTGAACGTGCTCACAAAATTCCTTCTTTACTTCAAAGGCGTAAACTTTGGAAGTAGGTGACAGATTTCTCAGGATCTCCCGAGTAATGTTTCCATGTCCCATCCCATATTCGACGACAACTTTGTGTTCTCCGGTTGGAACGTATCGACAAATTTCAATCTCTACTTTCCGACTTGTCTCTGTAAATGCCCCTGTTACAAATAAATTCTTTGTAAACTCAAATGTCGTTTTCAGTTTTTGCCACACAATTTCAGGTTTTAATAAGATCAATCTTTCTGCCTGTAAGGTTAAATAAAAAAAGAGAAAGCTGTTGATCAGACTTTCTCTTTTTATAAACCCGGATAATTAACTCTTTTTATTTCGATAACATCTCCAGGCTATTCTGAATAAATGAAGTCAATTCCGGACCACGCAGCATTTGTTGATTTAGCAAAGCCAGATTATACAGGTATTCTGCTATTTCAGTGCGACGTTCATCGCTTTTCGCGCGCAAAAGTTTACCGGATACAAGGGGATGATTTGTATTTACGACAACCTGAAGGGAATCCGGGAAATCCATTCCACCACCCTGAAGTGCCTGCATTTCTTTCATCCTGCGCATAAACTCCGGACGGGTAATAACCACAGGATCATCATCAGGTGACAAAGGCTTCAACTGCACACTGGTGCCCTGTTTTTCAGAAACTACCTTTTCAAAATATCCTTTTACCTTATCCTGATCCTTTTCTGACAATACAGACTCTGCTACATCATCTTTCTGCACCAGATTATCAACAGTATCCGAGTCCACCCGAACAAAGGTGATATCCTTTAATTTTTGCTCCAGATGCTGCAGGAAGTGATTATCAATAACCGTATCAAATTTTAATACATCATAACCCCGTTGGGTGGCAGCCTTTATAAAGCTGTCGTGATCTTTAGGCTGGTTAGTGTATAAAAATACGACCTTCCCATGCTTATCCGTTTGGGCATCCTTTACCTTTTCTTTATAGGCTTCAACCGGTGTAAAGTTGCCATTCACATCTTCCAACAGCGCAAACTTTATGGCTTTTTCATAAAATTTCTCATCTGATAGCATGCCATACTTAACGAATACACCGAGATCTTGCCACTTAGATTCAAAGGATTCTTTCTCCTTTTTATATAACTCGTGCAAGCGGTCAGCTACCTTTTTGGTGATATAGCCCGTGATTTTCCGAACATTACTATCACTTTGCAGGTATGATCTTGATACGTTTAACGGAATATCTGGTGAATCGATAACACCATGTAGCAGCATTAAAAACTCTGGTACGATTTCCTTTACATCATCCGTTACGTAAACCTGATTACTATACAACTGAATCTTATTTCGCTGTGCTTCCAGTCCGTTTTGAAGCTTCGGAAAGTATAAGATACCGGTTAGGTTAAACGGAAAATCAATATTTAGGTGAATCCAGAAAAGTGGTGCCGGACTGAAACGGTAGAGCTCGTTGTAAAAAGCTTTGTAATCTTCGTCTGTCAGATCAGCAGGTAACTTACGCCACGCGGGGGCTACTTCATTAATAATATTATCGACCTCAACTTCTTTTGTATCTTCGCCCGAACCTTCCGAAACATAATCCTTCTTTGTTCCAAATCTGACAGGGAAAGGAAGAAATTTACAATACTTATTTAAAAGTGCTTCGATGCGAGCTTCCTCCAGGAACTCTGTACTATCCTCTCCAATATGTAAGATGATATCTGTCCCGCGATTTTCTTTGGCAGATTCACCAATTTCGTACTCCGGATTACCGGCACAAATCCATGTGACAGCGTTTTTGTCAGGATTACACGATCTAGTCTGAACCTCTACTTTGTCTGCTACCATAAAGGCAGAATAAAAGCCCAAACCAAAGTGGCCGATGATGTTTACATCGTCCTTATATTTTTCCAAAAAATCAGAGGCACTGGAGAAAGCAACCTGATTCAGATACTTCATTACCTCTTCCTCAGACATACCAATACCCTGGTCTCTAATGGTCAAAGTCTTAGCCTCTTTGTCCAGGAGTATATCGATAGTTAAATCGCCTAGTTCTCCTTTAAAATCGCCTTTTAATGCCATTGCTTTGAGCTTACTTGTAGCATCAACGGCATTAGAAACCAACTCTCTTAAAAAGATCTCCTGATCCGAGTAGAGAAACTTTTTAATGATCGGAAAAATATTTTCAGTCTGTACGGAAATATTCCCCTTTTGCATAATTTGTATTTTTGTATTCGGCGAATACAGTACAAAGGGTGTGCCAGCTAATTACACCTGACATTTTGACCGCTGAGATACTTGACCCCAAGTCAGTATTTACCGTTTTATCCTGTCACAAAAACAGTTAATACTTTTATTTTTAGGCTAAATATTGATTGTATAATTGTTCAAGCGTTACAAAATACTCCCCCCAATAAGTTATTTTGCTTTGAAACACCTATGATATTCCGACTATGTCGGTTTTGTGAGCATAGGGGACCAACTGTCCGGGGGGTAGGGTTGGTCTTCCCAGCTCCATCAAAGATCAATGTGAGAGGAACCAGTCTGTACTGGGGGGTCAGGCTGGTTCCAAACCTCACAACAATAAAATCAGCTATATTGCCCTTCCTAATTCAATGCTGATGACCCTCCTTTCCATACTCATAGCTATCGTGCCCGGAATACTCATTGCTTTCTTCATTTGGAGAAAGGATCGGCTACATCCGGAGCCCCGATTATATCTGGGTTTATCTTTCGCCCTGGGCTGTCTCATAACTTTCCCTGCCTATTTTATTGAACGCTTTGCCGTTAACCAGGGATTGGATGACCCGACCAAAATTCTGAGCATTTTCTTCATCGCCTTTATTGTCGTTTCACTGATAGAGGAGTTGTTTAAAGGTGGCAGCCTCTTATTATTCCCGTACAATCAGGATTTCTTTGACGAGCCACTGGATGGAATTGTTTATGCGGTAATGATTGCGATGGGGTTTGCAACAACCGAAAATATCATTTACGCCCTGCAGCATGGTTTGAATACGACCATTGTGCGCGCCTTCACAGCTGTACCTGCACACGGAGCATTCGCTGTAATTTTTGGATATTATATCGGGCGCTCAAAATTCGAACCAGAGAAAAAATGGAAATTAATCGGCATGGGATTTGGACTCGCCGTATTGCTACACGGAATCTATGACTTCTTTTTGGTTCAGGAGTTATATGAATGGTTGATAGGTCTGGCCATTCCTGTCTTGATATTTAGTATCTATCTGGCTTTAAGAATGCTTAACCTACAGGCCTTAGACTCCAGCCAGCGAGATACAGACGCCCCCTAATGCAGTTTTGGATTATTCGAATGCCGGTCAGCATCTCGATTCGTTTTTTTCAACAAACTTTTATTAAATGCATCTGTCAGATCGACACCGGTTTGATTTGCCAGGCAGATAAGCACAAACAGCACATCAGCCATTTCATCTCCCATATTTTCCCGAGCAGCCAGTTCGTCTTCCTTTTTTTTAAAGGATTGCTCCCCATAAACACGTGCCATCAGCCGGGCCAACTCCCCAACCTCCTCCATTAGAACAGCTGTGTTAGTCAATTCGCTAAAGTACCGCACCCCTATTGTGCGAATCCATTGATCTACCTGCTCCTGGGCTTCCCTGATACTTAAGTCCATTACTTCATTCTTTATTTTTGGAGTCCATCCAAATTGTAACCGGCCCCTTGTTTAATAAACTCACATCCATCAGCGCCCCAAATACCCCCGTTTCTACCTTAGTACCAGATAAAGATTCCAACTCTCTGACAAAAGCTTCGTAGAGCGGTATTGCCAACTCCGGCCTGGCCGCCCGAATATAGGAAGGCCTATTTCCTTTTTTTGTACTGGCATGCAGGGTAAACTGGCTCACGACAAGCATCCGACCTTCGATATCAGAAAGGGCCGCATTCATTTTACCTTCCGCATCTGGAAAAATGCGCATCTGCACAATTTTTCGAGCCAACCATTCCAGATCTTCCTGAGTATCATCATCTGCTACTCCAAGCAGGATTAAAAGTCCGGGACCGATTGCTCCCACAATATTCCCATCTACTTTGACAGAGGCTTCGGAGACAAGCTGGATTAATGCACGCATTCAATAAGTTTTGAGGATTCAGGTTACTCAATCTGATTTTTCAAGGCCTGCTAAATTACATTTTTCAATAAAAAACCTGTATTATTTACGGGGTTTGTACCATTATATGATACGTATCACCCAACCCTAATTTTGTACTTTCGGGTCCATCGCTTACTTTTGCGCAGATTCGATTATCAAACACACCTGATATGTCTGACGAAATCAAGAATGCTGGTAGCAAAGGATATTGCCTCCTAACATTCTTTGCGCTTCTTTTCTTTGTAGCTAGTGTCATTTTGTACGTGTACTTCTACAACGGTAAGGGTATTGGATAAGCTCCCTGGAGCTTATTGAATACTAGACTTGTCCAACTGGGCATGAATGAGCGAAAGCGAAGCAAATTTTATTTTGAACAAGGCAAAAAACGTAGACGATGCCTTAGCATCGGCGAGGCTTTTTAACGAAGTGCAAGATAAAATTTGTCGCTTGCAGCCATTTGAGGCTCCAGTTGGACAAGTCTATTTAGGTGATGTGGAGGAAAGTCCTCCATTTATTATTTTAAATTCCCCTTTTATTAGGAAAGCACCAAATTTATCTGCGCTCTTTGACTATCACTTGTCACTTTTCACGCTACTGGCAGGTCACTTTACAAACAAGGGAGAAAATGCAAACTTTTTGCCGTCAAAAAGCCCTAGATCACTCAGCTTCAATTCGGGAATAACCAAAAGCGCCATAAATGAAAGTGTCATAAACGGAGCCGCCAACGGAGAACCGAGGGTTTTCCGAACAAACCGATCAATCTCACTGTAAGCACGTGCTACATCCTGACCGGCATCAGCTGCCATGATACCCGCTACAGGCAGGGGCAGCACCTTACTTGTAACCTTCGAAACCGCTGAAATTCCCCCTTTATTCTCGATAATCAAATTAACCGCCCGGCATAGAGAAGCATCATCGGTCCCTACGGCCACGATATTATGCGAATCATGCGCTACACAGGATGCAATAGCCCCCTGATCTAATCCAAAACCATTGATCAGCGCAAGGGCTACAGGTGCTTCTGCATACCTGTTTATCACAGCAATCTTCAGGATGTCTTTGGAAACATCTGTTTGAACCAGACCATCCCGAACAAGCGGTGTTGCAAAAAACGACTCCGTGACAATCTCCCCATTCAATGCACGAATAATGCGTGCATTCTGAGCCGTTGGATCAGCCGACAATTGAAAATCGGAAACAGCCTTTGGTCCAATTCCAAAACGATTGACAACCTGAACGGGAACCGACGGGATATGCGTTTCGCCTCGGGAGGCGACCAAAACACCATCAATCCAGGTTTCCAGGACTTCAAAATTATCGAGATCCGATACCCGGATAAAATCTGCCGGATCCCCAACGCGCAGTCTGCCAATTGCCATGGAATAATGGTCCACGGGATTCCAACAAGCAACTTTCAACACATCATATAAATCGAGTCTGCGAGCTATTGCCCGGGCAGCCAACTGATTTATGTGGCCTTTTATCAGATCATCCGGATGTTTGTCGTCACTGCAAAACATCATTCGATCAGAATGATCAGCCAGCAGATCGATCAAAGCCTCAAAATTTTTGGCGGCACTGCCTTCCCGGATCAGGATTTTCATCCCCAAGCCGAGTTTATGCTCGGCTTCTTCTCTGGTAAAACATTCATGATCCGTGCTAATCCCTGCGGCAATATACCTGGCAGCATCCTCTCCCATTAGTCCGGGAGCATGACCGTCTATCGGCTTACCAACGCGTTTGGCAGCCTCGATCTTTGCTAATACATCCGGGTCACCGAAGAGCACGCCCGGATAATTCATCATCTCGGATAAATAAGTGATTTCGGGCCTATTCAGTAAGGCTTCTACCTCCTGTACATCCAACCGGGCGCCAGCCGTTTCGAAGGTTGTAGCGGGCACACAGGAAGGCGCTCCAAAATAAAATTTAAAGGGAACCTCCCGGCCATTCTGGATCATGAACTCGACACCTTCCATACCGAGCACATTGGCTATTTCATGGGGATCCGAGACCGTTCCTACTGTACCGTGTACCACAGCCAATCGCGCAAATTCGCTTGGAACCAGCATACTGCTTTCCACATGCACATGGGAATCTACAAATCCGGGCATCAGGAAATCAGTCCCTGTACCTTCCAGCGGAAGAATCTCTACAATAATGCCGTTTTCAACCCGAATACTCCCGTAATAAATACGACGACCTGGGATATCTACAATATTTCCTTTGAATGTACTCACCTGTTAATTTGCTTCAATTTCTAAACCATCAATCTGGTCTTCGAGGAATTTTATCAAAAATTTTATTGTTGCACCTCCCTCGGCAGTAGCCGCCAACTGAATATGCGAATCATCTTCGCGGACAGCGGTCAATTTTAGATTTGGGTTATCGGCGTGAATCATACCAAAAATCTCGATCAAACGCGTGGCTCCATTCCGCTCAATTACCCCTGCACTAAAATCTGATTCCAAAAAAGCTTTGGCTTTCGCCGAATCCGGGTTTGCGATATTATCGAAAAACCGTTGTGCAGCCTTTTGCCGGTCTGTCGCCGGAAACGTTTTCATGTCTATTTCCTGGAGGTCCAGTTTTACAGCCGGTTTTCCTGTTCGGATGATTTGCAGTAAATCTTCACTAATCTGAAACAAGGGCACCTTGGCATTATTTGAAGCCGCAAAAAGCACGTAGTCATCATTTGGCAACCAGTGAAAATCGGCTCTAAAAATACCATTTCCACCATTATGCGAAATGAGATCTCCTTCATCCATAATTACCCAACCATATCCATAAAAAGAATACCCGCCTCCTTCATCAACATGGGGTGTGAATTGCGCCTTAGTAGCTTCTCCGCCAAGGAGTTGGCCAGATCGCATAGCCAAATATAATCTAAACATATCGGAGGCAGAACTCATCAAGCCGCCATTGCCCCGAAGGTGCCAATAGGGTTGCTTTCCGTCCCAGGTTTTATCAAGCGGGGTACCCCAATCAGATCCATCAGGTGCAATTCCGGAAGCAACTGCCATATATTCGACCCCACGTGGCGAATAACCTGTCATCAGCATCTTAGCTCGAAAGAGGACCTCTTCCTGTAAAAAGGTATCGTATGACTCCCCGCTCAAATCCTCGATGATCATGGCTAAAAGACTGTATCCTACATTTGAATAATCATAGGATGTTCCGGCCGGAAAACCCAAGGTAGCAGAATCAACCAACTCCAGGAATGCCTCCCGAGATATTGGCTCATAATCATCGCCTAATGCTCCTGGCAATCCGGAAGAATGTGTTAGTAGCTGATGAAGGGTAAGAGCTCCCTTTTCCGCTGAAAGACTTGGGAAATATAGCGACAATGGATCACTCACAGAAAGTTTGCCCTGTTCCGAAAGAATCAAAATAGCCGTAGCTGTAAACGATTTACTAATACTCCCGATATCAAACAGGGTATTGGCATCAATCTGGATATCACTCTCCGGATTGATCATGCCATAACCTTCCATTAATAAGGGTTTACCTTGGTATGCGACCATAACCACTCCCGAAAAATCTTCTACCTCGTTCATATAAGACTCAACGAGGCCAGCCAGATCCGAACTTTGGCTAAAACCAAAAATTGGCAGGAATAGCAGGGGGAGCAGGGCGCGCAGGGGTTTCTTGAAAATCATAGTTCAATTATTTATTACGAAAAACTTCGTAGCTATATAGATGAATTATAGGTCTATTGGTTGCAACAAAACGAATTAAGGCCTTAGCCTGCACAAAATTTGCAAGCTAAGGCCTTAAAAAAAACAAGAAAGAATCACAATAGCTAAAAAGCTATATTATAATACGTCTTTGAATTTCTGCTCCAGATATACTGCTTTCAAAACTTCATGACGACGCTTCACGGAAGGTTTCACGAAATTTTTACGGCGCATCAATTCCTGACGAAGTTGTGTTTTCTGATGTTTCCGTTTGTAGCGTTTCAGAGCGCGATCAATGCTCTCGTCATCCTTTACATTAATGATTAACATGCGTTCTATTTTTACGATCTAAACTTGGGCCTAAGCCCGATTATTATCTCCCCACAAGGAATTTATCCAAGCGGAACGCAAAATTAATACAAAAAAATGAGTTTTGGTAGAAAAATAAACTCTTAAGACCGAATATCCAGCTCAAAATTTACGGCAAAACCATCGCTGGCATCAAATTCAATAGATCCGCCTGCTTTTTCAGCTCGCATTTTCATGTTTGACAGCCCCAAACCAGTAGTTTTATAGTGTTTCACAGCCACGTTTCCATTATCATGAATCCGGGCACGAAGCCGCTTCCCGCTAATAGAAAGCTGAATCAGCACCTGATCTCCGGTACTGTGCTTCCCAATATTTGAAATAGCTTCTTTGCAAATAAGATAAACAGCCTGCCTGTTTCGGGCATTCATGTGAAGCTTAGAATCCAGCTGCCCCGCCTGGATCTCATAGTTGATGCCCCTGGGTACCAGTATTTCTTCAGCGTGTTCCCGAATACGATCGAGGACATCTTCTATCTTATCTTTTCGGGCATCAATCGCCCAAACGGTATCGCGCATTCTGGACATTGCACTTCGACTCATATCTGAAATTCGTTGCATCCGCTCTTTCTGTGAATCATCGGCTGTCAACTCCATTAATTCCGTTTGCATGGCAAGGCCGGAAAGCAATCCGCCCACGTCATCATGCAGATCGCTGGAAATCTCCACCCGCATCCGCTCAATCTTTAAGGCTTGCTGTAGCCGGTACCATATCCAGGCATATACCAACCCAAATACAGCAAGGGCACATAAGGCATAAAACCACCAACTCAGCCAAAATGGACGCTTAATATAGAGCCCGAATGCCTTACTGCTTTCACTCCAATGGCCATCGGAGTTCGCACTTTTGACCAAAAAGGTATAACTCCCGGGTGGCAAATTAGCATAGCGCACAAAACCCCTACGTTCGTTATCTACCCAGCTTCGATCATATCCCTCCAACATATACTTATACGTAATGGCCTCCGGATTACTGAATTCCATCCCGACAAACTCAAAAGAAAGGGTGTTTTGATAATAAGGCAGAGAAAGACCAGTCAATTCAGAGATCGGGATAGAATCCGTATAAGGCTCGTCATTGATCAATAATCGTACAAACTGTATGCGGGGCTCAAAAGGGATCGGATTAATCGTTTCCGGCGAAAATGCATTGATGCCGTTCATTCCCCCAAACCAAATATTTCCGGCCAGGTCTTTTGCCCCTGAGTAGTTATTAAACTCATTTCCCTGCAATCCATCCGGCGGTCCGAATCGCTGAAATTTCTTTTCCCTGGGATCAAAAACGATTAGTCCACGGTTACCACTTAGCCAGAGTCGGCCCTTTCTATCTCCAAATACAGCATAAAAATCCTCAGCAGGAACCCCATGTTCTAATTCGTTCATTCGCTCAAATCCCTGATTTTCAGGTAGAATACGAATTAACCCCTGCGAACTGGCAACCCATACTATCCCCGTGGAAACGTCTTCGAAAAAACCCTTGCAATACCCCGTTTCCGGAATGAGGCCCACTTGCTCATATTTTTCCTGGCCCGGTTTTAAGATCAACAGACGCTCTGCATTATCAGCCACATACAAATACCCCTTCAGGTCTTCATAAACCCGGGTTGGATATTCTAACTCAATTCTGGAAACGGGTTCGAAAGAACTCTTTTTAAGTCCGCCCTTCAAGTCGGGAATTAACTCCGATAAGCCTCCAAATTCAGCAAAAAGTATGCGGCCATCCCGGAGATTCCAAACACTGGCCATGCCTCGGGAGAATTCCTGATCCTTTACAAAGATATTGGCCTCCCTATCCCAGCGAAATAACTTGCCCGAACGATTTGCCCAGAATTGGCCGTCCTGGCTGTTGAAGAACTGGCTTACCGTGGGTAGCTCTTCCTTCTGATTCCCGACCTGCATCCACTCATGCTTCCCTACAAATTGAAAACTTGTATCAAACACAAGAATACCCTCCACTGTACTGCACCAGATGTTTCCGTCCGGACCAACATCTATAACGGCAGCACGCACTCCTTTGCTTTCCTTGAAAAAATAGAATTTGGTCTTATGCAAATTGGCAAAATACAGTCCTTTTCCCCATTCCGACGCCCAGAGTGTTTGCTGAGCATCCAGGTATAGTTCTCGAATCCATTCACTTCCCAGGCTGAAAGGATCCTGAGGGTGTGGCAAAAACTGCTGGCAAAAAACCTGCTCTTTTCGGTCAAAAACAAGTAGTCCTTTTGTAAAACTGGATACAAAGAGGTAACGATCTCCTGATGGAATCACAGACCACAAAGTTCCGACATCTTCCTCCTGCCACTGGTCAAACAAGCTACTTTCCCCCGAAAGGGGATTCAATAAAACAAGTCCCTGGTCACTACATATCCAGATTTGATCAGCCCTCTGCACATAACAATTATGTGTACTCAAATCATCTTCCAGATAAGCCCGCGTAGTGTTTCCTTTTTTTAGACTGGTAAGCGTCACCCCACCCCGACTCTCTGACATAGAGGATAGTACAGCCTCCGGCTCTTTATTGTTGTTAAACCAAAGCCATTGCCGCTGTCCGTTTAGGCCGCAAATAATACTATCTTTTCCCGTTTGAGTGTCATACAAATGGAGCATCCCTTGCGTGCCGGTTCCTACCCGAAGCCACAGCTTTCCGGATGCATCCATGTGAAAGAGGTAATAATCCTGTTGCAGCGCATTTCCATCAACATCATTCAGGCGAAAGCCGGAAACCCTGTCTTTTGATCGCTGGTAACAGTTAATTCCTTCATAAGTAGTGAACCATAAATTGCCGACAGGGTCCTCAAAAAAAGTACTGGTCACGATATTATCCTGCATGCCCAGCGTATCGCCTAAGATAGACTTATAAACCTTTACAGTACGACCATCATAGCGATTGAGCCCTTCGATCGAACTTATCCACATAAAGCCCCGGCTATCCTG
>JAGQWR010000007.1 GCA_020437105.1 Saprospiraceae bacterium | reverse complement strand
AATATTAATTATTATCGTAAATAATTGAAAACAAATAACTTATAACAAAAAATACTAACAATTACCTGCGCACAAACAAAGAAATTTCACATGTTTTTAGGGACCTGACAGGTTGGGAACCTGTCAGGTTGCCGACCTGTCAGGTCCCTAAAACATCGCACTCAGTCTATATTCCGTCGAGTCTCCTGGAAGTACCCGAGCGCTACGAAAAGTACAAAAAAGACCAGACTATAAACCTCCGGAGTAGTTAAACCAAAACGCGTAATTGCATGATCCAGGCCTTTTACATACCAAATCGGGTGGCAATGCGGCAGGAAGATGGCAATCTTAGGTTTTGATAGTAGTAGTGGACCAATAATGAATCCCAGCATACCAATCCCTATCGGAGCCATAAATGTCTTCCACCTGTAACACAACCAATACTGAAAAGCCGTAACCCCTAATATGGAAATAAAGGAATGAAAAAACAACTTAAACAGCGGACCAAAAACCGGAGCATAATCCTGAAACCCATAATCGGGAGTGTAAATACTAAGAAGGTATGCCACCGGAAAAATGGAAATCATAAATACCACATAGGTCAGCGCTATTAATCCGAATACCGTAATCCCTTTTGAAAAAAACACACTCCCCCTGGATATCGGAAAACTGTACAGCTGTTTCCAAGCACTATTACTATGCTCAAATTGTGTCAGCGAACTTGTCACAAGTATGATAAAGGGCACCAGCACCAGGGTAGAAGCAATCGTGTAACTCATATTAAAAAAAGACTTCCACGGATTGACACCTGCCTCCGGAGGATTTGCTCCATTTAAATAAAAGACGAGAAATACGACACCGGCTACCATGGTTCCGCCGATAAGAGACAACCAGAGGATTGGCGTTCTTTTTAACTTGTATGTTTCAGCCTGTATGTTTCTTGACAGCGTACTCATAGGGTTGCTTTTTAAAAAAGGTTTATGTTTTATGGGGTTATGGCTATTACTTAGCCTTCGGTCAGGTTGATAAATAGTTTTTCCAGATCATTCCGCTGCGGACTAAAATCATACAATGGAATATCTGCCATTACCAGATTTTTAATGATCGCAGGAAGTTCCTTCCGATCCGAAAGCGTGAGCTCTAATTGCTCCGACTCTAAAATATTTACCGGGAATTCTTTTCGAAGAATTTCAGCCGCACGATTTACTTCCCCGCAACTGATTAAAAAAGTTAGATTTTGGTATCGAAGTCGGTCCAATTCACCAATGGTTCCCTGGAAAACCATTTGCCCATTCTTGAGAATGCCTACTTGCGTGGCAATTTTTTCGATTTCCCCAAGTAAATGACTTGACAGAAAAATGGTCTTACCCCGCGCATTCAGCGCTTTTAAAATATTTCGGATTTCAATAATGCCGGTTGGATCCAGCCCATTGGTGGGCTCATCAAGGATGAGCAAATCCGGATCAGGAAGCAACGCAATGGCTAAACCCAACCGCTGTTTCATGCCAGTCGAATAGTTTTTACTGGCTTTGTTTTTATGCGCTTCCAGGTTAACAAGTTCGAGTACCTCGTCAATACGACTCAGGGGTAAATCGAGGTACTTGCAGGCGATACGGAGGTTGTCATAACCACTCAGGTGTTTGTAAAGGGAAGGGGCTTCAATCAGACAGCCAATTCTCGACAAGACTTCCTTTCGATGGCTTTTAAGCGCCTTACCAAAGAGCTGAATATCTCCTGAATCAGCTTGTAGTAATCCGAGAATATTCCGGATAGTGGTACTTTTTCCGGCACCATTGGCTCCTAAAAAACCATAGATTGCTTTCTCCGGTACTTCGAGGGAAAGTTCTTTCAGAACAAATTCATTTCGGCGAAAGCCAAAATGGAGTTTAGCGATAGAAATGGCATTGTTTGTAACAGACATAATCTTTAAGATTTGTATGCTACAATACTAGGCGGAAAAAATCTCTCTTAAAAAAGGAAGGGGTGAAATGCCCTGATCATGGTGTGAATTGAATAATCAAGCCATTTTTTGCTGTTCCTGTAACACCCGGTCCGCCTGCGCGAGGTGCCGCAGATTATGGTAAATGACCACGCGAAAGGTATCTCCCAATCGTAATTTTATGAATTTGGAAATACTGATATCCGTTTTGGTTTTCTGAAGATTTACCTGCCGTGCTCTATTCAGTAAATCGAGCATTTGCTTTTGCTGAACCGAAAAAGTTTCCAATACATCTGCACTTAAGGTACTTCCCAAAGGATTCATTGAGGGAAAAGTTTTCATCTTATTCAGTTTCTCCCGGGGGAGCATGGTTTTGGCAAAATATCCTCCTAATACGCCACTTTTAAACGTGGAGGACGATTGATTTTTTGGAGCGTTCTCTATTCTTTTTGATATTTCCGGAATGTAAAAATTTCCGTACCGATTGAGGTGCTCAATACATTCCAATATACTCCAGCTTTTATCATCCGCTTTCCAGTTTAGGATTTTTGCAGGCAACTTTTTAAATTGTTCTACCCGATTCAGGTATTCCTTTGTATCCTGGATCAAATCCTCTATCAGCCTGTTGCTTTCTATATTCATTTGCTTGATTGATTTTTACTCAAACAAATGTCTGAAGTTTAAACTCCCCGAATCTTGATTCAAATCAAGCTTTTTTTAGTCGGGACAAAGTTTCCGGGGTCATTCGCAAATAAGAAGCAATGTACTTGGCAGGGATTTCCTGAAAAAGATGCGGGCTGCGCGCGAGCACTCGTTGATAGCGCTCCATCGGAGAATGCGTTAAAATATCAATTTCCCGTTCCATTTGCTGGAGTATGAGTTGCTCCATCATTTGTTGCCAGATTCGAGTACGCTCTGAATCTCGCTGAATAAAATCCAGGAAAATACTTTTCGACAGCACCAGTAGTTGGCATTTTTTTAATGCCTGGATAAAAAAGGGTGAGGGCTTTCCGCTGATAAAAGAATCCAGTGCGGCAAAAAAAGATCCCGGATAAGCAAAACGGATCGTGTGTTCCTCAAATTCGTCTTCCATAAAAATGCGCAGACTCCCTGTTTCAACAAAATATATATTTGTATCCGTGCTCCCTTTTACTTTGAGAAAGTTATTACGTTTAAGCTCAATAGATTTAGTCCAGAGATTCTCCTGATCAAGCTGCTTTTTAAGAAAGTCAAACGGATTCATATACTCTTCCCTTCCTGTTAGCGATTCCTTTGTGCCTCGTAAATCTCTATCCATTGATCAACCGTCATTTTAGAAATCAGCTGACCAATCAATTCATAAGGTATATCATCCATAGATTTAAACCGGATACAGCTTTTACCCATGTCCAGCTTTCGCTTTGCGTGATTCGGATACTCGCTAACAAACCAACTTAGTAATTCCGGATTTGAATATATTCCCATATGGTATAAAGCAACATAATGCTTCTGAGAAGCCAGGCTTAAAAATGGAAGCGGTTGCTTAGGTGGACAATGATATCCGGCCGGGTAAATGGAAAAAGGCACCACGTAGTGAATCATGGTATTCACTTTTTCCTCAAATCCTGATGGTAGATTTTCAAGAATCACTTTTCTCAGTTTTTGAATTACCTGCTGGCGCTCTTCCGATAGATTATTAATGTAATTTGTAAGAGGATTTTGTTCCATATAAAATAAATCAGCATTTTAGTCACCACTATTTAATTCTATAGCGCCTTAAATATACCAATTTGATACAGGTTCTGCCAAGTCGCCAATCCGAAACATTGATACTATGACCACACCGCTCATTTTACTCCATGGCGCTTTAGGAAGCGCAAAGCAATTCAAAAAATTAATTCCTTCCCTGGAAAAAGAATTTGAAGTACACGTGTTTAGCTTTAGTGGACATGGCGGACAAACCTTTAATAACAGCGGATTTACGATTGAGGTGTTTAGCCAGGAACTTAAAACCTACATCCGAACGCACGAACTGAAAAAAGTACATATTTTCGGATATAGCATGGGTGGCTATGTTGCGCTACATGCTGCCTGTTCGCTTCCTGAAATCCAATCCGTCATTACCTTAGGTACCAAATTTTCCTGGAATCCGGACATTGCAGCCGGTGAAGTACGAAAATTAAACCCCGAAAAAATTGAAGCGAAAGTACCTGCTTTCGCGCAATTCCTCGCCCGTGTTCATGGGCAGGAAAACTGGAAGACGGTCTTGCTTCGCACAGCAGAAATGATGATTGGCCTGGGTGAAAAACCTACTTTGTCGGATTCAGAACTGCGGCAATTACAGCAAGAAGTAGTCATTGGATTAGGTGATCAGGACAACATGGTTGGTCAGGAGGAATCTAAATGGGCCGCGAGCTTATTGCCAAATGGTTCGTTTGAAGTGCTCCCGGAAACGCCCCACCCGTTCGAACAGGTTCAGGTGGAGCGTGTTGTGGAATTTATTCAAACACATTTTTCAAACAGGTGATAAATCCAGTTTGACTACTGCTTAATTACTCTGCGTAATATCATATAAATCAAAAGAAGCGGTATTCGCATCGCTGTAAACAACTTTTTTACGGTGCAAATCGAGTTGGATATTTACACCTCTGGAAGCATCGTGCAGGTAAACAGACCATTCATCCCGGCCTACCTCCTGGAAGGTGAATTTTGTATTCGGATTTCTGCGATTTGTCTCTTCCCATGTTTTGCCGGAGGTATGGGCAAAAAACCCACGGTTATTATCCGACGTGACAAATTTTGCGCTCATGGCGGTCCAGCCATTCACACCTGAATACTGTTCAATAATATTGTAAAGTTCGCGTGAAGTGGGGTTGTTTCTGTCGCTATACATCACTTTTTTAGTGTGTAAATCCAATTGGATGTTAACACCGCGTGAGGCATCCACCAAATAAACAGACCACTCATCCCGGTGTGTTTCTTTAAAAGTGAAATTGCTTACTCCCTGTTGTTTCCCTTCTTCAACCCAGGTTTTACCAGATTTCTGGATATAGGTTCCTAAAAACCCGGAAGCATTACCAAACTTAATAAACGTTACATTTTGTCCGTTTACCTGTGCATTCATGGATGAAGCACTAAATACAAACAGACAGCTAAGGATTGCAAAACGAATGAAAGTTTTCATGATTGGTTTTTTAATAAAGTTGTTTAAGAATGCCTGCTGAAGTATTTTCAAACAACTTCAATGTTTAATTAGAATTTCTAATACAAATTTATGGGCATACACCAGGTGCTATGGCCACATCTTAATGTGGGCAAACAAAAAGCGGTTGAAAATTCAGAAAGCAGGTAATCCGGAGGAACTAATGAGTATGCACTATTTCTAACCCTA
This sequence comes from Saprospiraceae bacterium, assembly GCA_020437105.1. GTDB lineage: Bacteria > Bacteroidota > Bacteroidia > Chitinophagales > Saprospiraceae > JAAEZH01. The sequence continues at coordinate 2,686 of JAGQWR010000007.1, read as the reverse complement.
ACTATTCACTATCTTTGCGCATTCTTTCAACCAGAGCGACATATATGTTCCTTTGGGGAGTAGAGGAGAGTTCATGAGTAAAAAGAAATCAAACGACTTTCATCCAGACACCAATGACTTTATTGAAGTTATCGGTGCAAGGGTGCACAACCTAAAAGACGTCAATGTGCGGATTCCGCGCAACCGCTTTGTTGTCATTACTGGCATTAGCGGAAGCGGTAAATCCTCCCTGGCCTTCGATACGATCTATGCCGAGGGGCAGCGGCGTTATATGGAGACCTTCACCTCCTATGCGCGCCAGTTTATCGGAGAAATGGAACGTCCGGATGTTGAGCAGATTACTGGTTTAAGCCCTGTTATTTCCATCGAGCAAAAAACAACAGGCCGAAATCCCCGATCAACAGTAGGTACCATCACAGAGGTGTATGACTTCATGCGTTTGTTGTTTGCCCGTATCGGACGTGCCTATTCCTTTCTGAGCGGAAAGGAGATGATTCGCTACAGCGAAGAACAAATGATGGAGCAAATCGAATTGCTCTACAAGAATAAAAAAGTATTGCTTCTGGCACCTATGGTTCGCGGCCGAAAAGGACATTACCGCGAGTTATTCGAACAGGTTAGAAAACAAGGCTATACAAAGGTCCGGGTTGACGGCGTGATTCTGGAACTCGAATCGGGGTTACAGGTGGACCGCTATAAAGTGCATGATATTGAGTTGGTTGTAGATCGACTAAAAGTGGATACGGAAAAAACAGAGAGGTTGAACCGTTCTGTTCAAACCTGCCTTAAAATGGGCAACGGTTTGCTTTTTGTCATGGAACATGACTCCTCTGAAATCCGGGCATTTAGTAAACACCTGATGGATGCGGAAAACGGCTTATCCTATGAGGAGCCATCTCCAAACGCCTTTTCTTTTAACTCCCCCTATGGCGCCTGTCCAAAGTGTAACGGTCTGGGAAGTATTAATCTGGTTGATATGGACCTGGTTATTCCAGACGATACAAAAAGCATCAATGACGGGGGTATTGTACCACTGGGTGAAGTCAGACAAAATATCACTTTTGACCAGTTACGGTCCATTGCAAAGAAATACCAATTCACCTTTGCCACACCGATCAATCAAATTCCGAAAGAAGCCTTAAACGTCATTCTGAATGGCGGGGATGAATCCTTTCCGGTGGCAGCCCGATACGCCCGTTCGGATATGAATTACAACCTGGCTTATGAAGGTCTGGTAAAAATGTTGGAGCGCTGGTATGAAACTACGACCTCTGAAAGCGTGCGGCGCTGGGCAGAAGAATTTATGACCATCGACACCTGTCCGGAATGTAATGGCTATCGCCTAAAAACAGAAAGCCTGCATTTTAAGATCAACGAAAAACACATCGGCGAACTTGGTGCAATGGACCTGTCCCTGCTGGGAGAGTGGATGGATTCAGTAGAAGAATCCCTAAGTGAACGCGAACGCACTATTGGAAAAGAAGTATTAAAGGAAATTCGGCTTCGGCTTCAATTCCTTTTGCACGTCGGGCTCGACTATCTGTCGCTCAATCGGCCAGCACGTACCCTTTCCGGAGGTGAATCACAACGGATTCGCCTGGCAACTCAGATCGGATCACAACTTACTGGCATCACCTACATTCTGGATGAGCCCAGTATCGGCTTGCATCAACGAGACAACCAGCGGTTGATCCAGGCATTAAAGCAATTGGCAGAGATCGGTAACACGGTACTCGTTGTAGAGCACGACAAGGACATCATGCTGGCATCTGATTACCTGATCGATCTCGGTCCGGGCGCCGGAAAGCATGGTGGGGAAATTGTAGCTGAAGGCGTACCCGCTCAATTTATTTTGGAACCGGGCATGACTGCCAAGTACTTGAAAAATGAAGAGTCCATCCAAATTCCGGTAGAACGCCGAAAAGGAAATGGACATGCACTCCGACTTTTTGGCGCAACAGGAAATAATCTACAGGAAGTGGATTTGGAAATACCCCTGGGGACCTTTACTTGTATTACCGGGGTATCCGGAAGCGGAAAATCTACTCTTATTAATGAAACGCTGTACCCCATCCTGCGCCAATTCTTTTACAAAAGCCTGAAGAAACCACTGGAGTATTCTAAAGTGGAAGGACTTGAACATATAGACAAGGTCATTGAGATTGATCAATCACCTATCGGTCGGACACCCCGTTCAAATCCGGCCACTTATACCGGTGTGTTTACGGATATTCGGAAAATATTCTCTGACCTCCCGGAAGCCAAAATCAGAGGTTATAAACCTGGTCGTTTTTCTTTCAATGTGAAAGGCGGGCGTTGTGAAGTTTGCCAGGGTTCCGGAAAACGGGTAATTGAAATGAACTTCCTTCCGGATGTACATATCGATTGCGAAAACTGTATGGGGCGCAGATACAACCGGGAAACGCTGGAGATTTTGTATAAGGGAAAATCAGTGAATGATGTTCTCAATCTGACAGTTGACGAAGCCGTTGAATTTTTCCAGCCAATTCCCAAAATCTTCCGGAAAATGAAAACCCTGCAAGATGTCGGCCTGGGCTATGTTTCACTTGGTCAACAGGCCACGACCTTGTCCGGCGGAGAAGCCCAGCGGGTAAAATTGGCTGAAGAGCTATCAAAACGGGACACCGGAAATACTTTTTACATCCTGGATGAACCTACCACCGGA
>JAGQWR010000155.1 GCA_020437105.1 Saprospiraceae bacterium | reverse complement strand
TTTTAACGAAGTAGGACGTAAAAAGAAAAAGATAAAAAGCCCAAACCACTTTCGTTTGGGTATATATATCTTTATAACGCTTTAGTTTTAAATTTGCTCATTCCTTGTTCGTTTTATTTTGCCTTCCTTTTAAAAAAGTTTTTATCCTAAATTTATCTTCATCATATTTTTCTAAAAAAACCTGCTCATTATTATAAATATCACTACCAAGCAAAACTCCAACAGGGGCCAACCAGTCAATTTCCATGAAAACAATCCGGATAATACCTATCATTGGGAAAGCCAGAATCAACCCGGGAACACCCCAAATTGCACCTCCAAGAATAAGAGACAAAATAGAGACAAACGGATTAATCTTCATGGACGACCCAATTACATTTGGACTTATTATATTCCCTTCCAGGCCTTGAATAACAACAAACAAAGCCACCACAGCAATTGGCTGCCACCACGTATCCGTTGTACCCATAGCATACAGGAATGGTAAAAACCCACCCATGAAAGTCCCTACATAGGGAATCACAGCCAACAAAGCGGCCAAACCACCCCAAAAAACTGAATACTGAATTCCTATTAGCCACAGTGCCGTACTATTTAGTACAAAGAGGATCAAAATGACCATTCCCATTCCTTGCAAATACTTTTGAATAACCTGCTGGATTTTCCGAATAACCTTACTGGATTGTTCTCGCTTACCGGGTTCGAATTGGATCAGTAAAAAATTCAGGAAGGACTTCCGATAAAGCAAAAAGAGAAATGTATAAATAAAGGTAAGACCAGTATTCACCAAAAAGGCGGAGGAGGAAGTAATACCAGCTTGCAGAAAACTAAACGGTGCCCAGGAAATGTCTTTTGCATTCTGCCTGGTCCATTCTGCAGAAGACTGGGGGATTACAGAAATCTTGTCATGCATCCAGCCTAACCCGGAATCCAGGCCTGCTTGCAATTGTTCTCCTAAAGCAGGTAAATCTTGAAAGACTTCAACAAATTGAAAACCAAACAACGCTACTAAAACCACCAAAGGCACTAAGACTGTCAGAAATGCCAGCAAGACAGCAGGAATCCGAAAAAGTTTTTTTTCATAAAACCTTGATATCGGAAGTAGCAAGTAGGCGAAAAATATAGAAAAGGCTACAGGTACAAAAAGAGATTTTCCAACAATTAAAATATAAACCGTCAGGAAAAGAATAATCATTAAATGGGCCAGTCGCTGAACATTAAAATAACTATTCATTGAAATAATTTAACTTGGATAATCAATATTAAAAAGTAAACCCAAAAAATAATATCCGACCTATTGCCCGGCTTCCTGTCTTTTAATTTGGATTTTCTCCAGCAATTCCATGAGTGCCGGATCAGAATATGTTCCGTAGGCGCTTGTCAAAATCCCACGATGACCATCAGCTGCGAGAATTGCAAACACAACAGAAGAATCTGCAGGATTACTCATACCTTCAAATCGATGATACTCCACGATTTTCAACTCTCCGGGGTTATACTTCTTCTTGTTCTCTCGTAGTATAAACTTTCCATCTTCTACTCTAAAATCACTCTTGTATCCCTTTAAGCTTAAGGCATTGAGTGCTTCAAGCTGTGTTTTATATTTATTCAATCTACACATACCTATTTTTTTGTAACGTCAAAAATGATCATCCAGAACAACCTTAGCCCGGTTTTATACCCGAAACATTGCAAGGGTTTTCTGGATTATCTATGAAAATCAATAAATTGCACCGGTGCACTATGATTTTCTCTAGAACGGAGCATGAATTTAGATGTTCAATTTTTTTGTTAAATCGGGAATTTTTAACAGCATGGCAAAAAAGAAACGTAAAAAAACCGGTTTAGCCCCGGGAAGCCTCGTATTCACAGGAAACCAATACCTCGACAACCCGCTAATCCAGGCATTCCGCTATGACGAGCAATTATTAGAGGAAAAAGAAGCTGCCGGAAATTTATTTGCCCCTCGAATACCGGAGAAGAAATACTGGTATGATGTACGTGGAATACACGACAAAGATCTTATTGAACAAATTGGGACAGCTTTTGGGATGCACCCCCTGGTCATGGAAGATATCCTTGATCCCGAGCAGCGACCCAAGATTGAAGAATATGAGGATGGAATCTTTTTAATCCTCCAAGCACTCACATTTAACCAGGATACCTGTACCCTGGAGACAGAACAGGTAAGTATCTACATCGGAACTAACTTTATCTGGTCCTTTCAGGAAAAACCGACAGATCTGTTTAGCGCCGTTCGGGAAAGGATGCGAAAAGAAGACAGCCGGATTCGAAAGCGCAGCTCTGACTACCTGGCCTATGCACTGATGGATTCAGTAGTTGATCATTATTTTTTGGTGCTCGATGAAATCGAATTAGCCATCGCAAATTTAGAGGCAGCTATTTTAGAAGACCCCAACAGTCAGGTAAAAGCAGATGTCCACAGCCTGAAACTTCAGGGAGTCTGGATGCGAAAAACCATCACCCCGCTTCGCGAGGCCGTGGGACAATTCAGCAGAAGCGACCACCCGCTAATCCAATCGGAAACCCAGATATACCTGCGTGATTTATATGATCATGTCATCCAAATCATGGACTTGAATGAGACTTACCGCGATGTGATTTCCGGACTCTACGAACTTTATCAGTCTGAGTTAGGCATGAAGATGAATAACATCATGAAAACTCTGACAATCATTTCCACTATTTTCATCCCGCTTGGCTTTCTGGCAGGTGTATATGGTATGAATTTTGACGTCATGCCAGAGTTGCGAAACCCAAACGGTTACATGATCTGGTGGGCAGTAGTAACGACATTAGTCATTGGCATGTTGTTTATTTTCCGGAGACAAAAATGGCTCTAAAGGCCGATTTTAATTCAGGAATCGATAGGTAAACTTCACTAAAAACGTATTGTGAATCTTTTTCCCAAACAGATCTTCACCCAGACTTGGAAATAAGCCTTTCTCCGGATCGCCATCGTTGTTTACTCCCTGGCTCCAGACCAGAAACAACTCCGATCCAGGTTTATACTCCCAACGTGCAACCATATTCGACCGAAATTGCATAAAGTTGAAGTCCGGATTACCAAATGTATAATCTGACAGCCCGTCCTTGTTTTCATCCACCCCATACTCGCCGTTCATCAAACTGATCTGGGATTCGGGAATATTCACAAAACGGTCATCCCGATCAGCAGCAATTGGATCCAACACTTTTTTAAACGTATCGTACCGTCCTCTGGAAATAAATGGTTGTCCGTAGTATTGAATAGTCAAATCAGGCGTAATATTAAAATTGACCCGCATTTGCATACTAATCGTTTTCTGATCGATCGAGCCGATCAGATATACCGTTTCACCGGCATATTCCTCTGTTGACACATATTGATCCTCCCGCTGACTCCCAGACCAGGAGGGTCCGAGTGAAATATTTAAAGCATCAAAGGGCACCCAGGTAAAATAGGTCCAAACGCCTTTATAACGGGTTTTAACCTCCTGCCCATGGCCGTAATTAAACTCCACATTCACCCGGAAATCCTTACGTGAATCTGTACCAACATAAGACCACACCCCAAACCCGTTAGGCTTCCGGAAGGCCGGTCCACCGCGCAACCAGTTGTTGGATACATCCAAATTCTCATAGGTGATTCCAGCCCCCGACTCCCAGAAGTTTTTCCAAACACCGTGAATATTGGTATTTACTGCCCGATATAAATTTCGACCACCAAAATCCCATCGCAACCAATGATTGTAGTTTATCCGCCAGCTACGGAAAACCTCTGTTGGGTCTGTTTGCTGAAAGCCTCCCCAGGTATAATGGTTTATCTCATCCGAGTTAAGTTGAAACCCGATATCATTCAACTCTAAGCCGGGAGATCGCCAGGTAACGCCTGTCTGAAACTTCCACTTTCCTTTATATTCCGCAATGCTAAAGTTTCCGCCATGCCCAACCAGCGAGGTGGCAGTAGAATCAAAATGGAGGTGATCTGCATCCGGACGCTGAAAATTGTGTTCGAAGGCATTTTGGGTATTACTAATTGCTTCCACTGTGCCTGCAACCCGGCTAAATACCAGGCGGCCATTGACCACCCAGGCCCGGTCCTTCCAGCGGTGTAAAACATCCACACCTCCGGTATAGGCCTGATCGTGTAAAAATTCCAGATCCGGTGTTCGGATATCCCGTTGCACGCCGGTAAGAATACCGCCAATGATGGTGTTTCCTTCATTAATATCTTGCTGTACCCGTGCTACTACGTAATTAGTCAGGGGTTCGATTTCCTCAGAATGTTCTTCTCCATTGTCCTCGATTAAAGCCATCTCCCGCTGAGTGACAGACTCCAGCAATCCGATGGAAAAGCCTTTCTTCGTTTTGCCACTAAACTTTGCAGCACCCAGGATAGTCGTAAAATCCGGTTGATCGACATAAGTACCTGTTGAGCCATCCCCCCAAACACTCCGATGTGGAGATGCACCAATCCGCCTGGAATAAAACAGATTATCCGTATCGTAATTCCCTCCGGCATCCGAACTGGAAATATTGTAGCTAAACAGGTTTCTATTTTCAATAAAAAAGGGCCGGCGTTCTGAAAAGAATATTTGGTAACCGTCCAGATTAAGCGCAGCAGGATCAGCTTCTACCTGTCCAAAATCGGGGTTAACGGTAAAATCCAGTGTCAGGTCATTGGTTACACCAATCTTGCCATCAAGACCGGCAGAAAACTTTGTATCTGTACCCGTCGCAAATGGATTCCCCGCTTGTTTTTCAAAGGTGTCAAATTGTCCTAATACATAAGGTTGTATCTCTATCTGCCGTTTGGGCTCAATATTGGAAATGCCTTTCAACTCCCCAAAACCACTAACCCAATACCCGGAATTGCGGGGAATGTACTGCCACAGGGAGCGGCTTTGGTTTCGAAAATCGCGCCGGGTAAATTGGATACCCCATACCTGCTCCTCCGCTTTAGAAAAACGAAGCTGAGAAAGGGGAATCGCGACTTCTGCCACCCAACCCAGACTATCTACGCTGGTTTTCAAATACCAGATTGGATTCCAGTTGGAATCCCAGTTATTACCATCATTACTTACAAATTCATCGCCCTTTACACCAGAAACAGATGCTGTGAAGGAAAACGCCGTACGCTGGTCGTTGTAGCTATCGATATTGATTTCTACCCAGTCGCCATCAAATCCATCTCGCCTCGACATTCGTTTTACAATCTTGTCCGGCTCACTGTCATGACAGCGATAAGCGATGTATAGATTCGTATTGTCATATAAAATCTTAAAGGAAGTATCATGGGTAGGGTCGGCCCCATCGTAGGGGTCATTTTGCGTAAAATCCGAAGACCATTCTACAGATTCCCAGACAGCATCATCGATATATCCATCAATAACAGGCGCTTCGCCGGAAATCATATGCGTTTGGTAAGTTCTTTTTTCAATGGGCACATCAGGCACCTGGGCCTGAGTAGAAAAACAAGCAAGTAGTGCGAATGCAAGCAGACAGGTTTTTGGAAAGAGCATGATTTTTCTCATTGGGTGCGGGCTAAAAGACAAAAAGTTAACCTAAAGGATGCGCAAAATTAAACCTTCACTAAAAAAATATCGCCTAAATAATGAACCTCTACTCAGACAGATTGTTAAAATCCCAAATTACTTCCAGTTAAATTGGGTCTGAAAGTAAAACTTTCAATTATACTTCTATCTTAAAGTGATTTTTCAGTCCCGATTAAAGAAAATCAGAATACCACTTAAACAAATTTGAGTAACGCTTCGATATATAAAAGTCCGAATACCGATGGCCTCGTTCAAATGATACTTGATCGGAACGAGGAAGGGTTAGCACTACTGTACGGTCAGTATAGTGGAGCCCTGCTCCATATGATCCGGAAGATCATCCCGGAGGAAGAATTGGCTGAAGAATTACTTCAGGATACCTTCGTTAAAATCTGGGATAAGATCCATCTTTTTGATTCTTCAAAGGGCCGACTTTTTACCTGGATGGCCCAAATCGCACGAAATACCAGCCTGGATAAGAACCGCCTGGTTGGGTACCAAAATCAAAAACAAACCGAACAGCTTAATATACTCGTAGATAGTGGAAACAGCCCTTCCACAGAAATGAGTTTTGTGGATAGTGGCTTACAGGACATTATTTCAAAACTTGATCCCGATAAAAGTCGGTTGATAGATTTGTTATACTTTCAAGGTTACTCCCAAAAGGATGCAGCAGAGGAACTTATGATTCCACTTGGCACGGTTAAAACCCGTATCAGGTCTGCCATAAATGAATTGCGAACCGTTTTAGGAGGAGAGCTGGGATCACTGATTATGTCGATCCTGTGCGCAATTATATATTCATAAAGTGGACATTAAGCAATACATAGAAAGTGGAATACTTGAGCAATATGTGCTCGGTGAACTCTCTGACAAAGAACGGCGGGAGGTCGAATCTATGGCCTCTCAACATACAGAAATTCGGAGTGAGTTAGATGCAATTGAATTTGCATTGGAGGCACTTGCTATGTCTAAACAAATACAACCTGCTCCAGGTACGTACGCCGGCATCAAAAGTCGAATATCCGGTTCTGCTGTACCACCACCTCAGCCACCTTCCAATGGCTCTGCGCTTCGGAGTGGCCTGTTTGGATTTCTGGGACTAATCGGACTTGCGCTGGCAGCCTTCTTCTTTTATAAATATAACGACACCCAAAATCAATATCAGCAGCTCAAATCCGAATCGGAAGCAACACAAATTGCATGCGACACGATCTCCCGGCGCAATATTGAATTGGAAAGCCAACTACGGATCTTACGCAAAACAGGCAATCAAAGCTTCTTCATGCTCGGCTCCGATCTGGCACCACAGGCAATCGCTGCCGTATATGTGAATCCATTAGATCAGTCCTCATTTCTGGATGTCATCTCGCTGCCAGCCCCACCAAGTGATAAACAATATCAACTCTGGGCACTGGTCAACGGTCAACCTGTTGACATGGGCGTATTTGACATTAATATTGAAGCTGGTAGTTTCAGTGAAGTCCCCTATATCGCAGATGCCGGAGCATATGCAGTCACACTCGAACCCCGAGGTGGCAGCGTCAACCCAAGCCTGGATCAGCTATATGTAATTAGTCAGGGATAATTACTGCCTCCTCTAAATCCATTTCCTATTCTACACACGTAAATGAATTTGAACCTGCCAAACTACTGGCACTAAAAATTCATTCCAATGCTAACTCGTAAATTAACTTATCTCGCAGCCAGCCTGCTCTTCCTATTCTCTGCTTGTAGTTCCGATAAAGATCAATCTCAAGCCAATCCATTCGCATCTATCGAAATTCCCGCTTTACTCGACCGAGCGCCGGAAATCCGTTATGAAAAAGAATGGGAGATGATCCAGAACGCTTACGCGAAATACCTATACCAAATTCGACAAGGTGAAGAACCTGAAGAAGGCCTCCTTCGAATGGCACAGCTTTTCACCATGGAAGCACGCACCAGTGGAGAGCACGGACATTACTACCCCGGAGCCCTGAAAATACTCGACATCCTGCTTCAAAAAGAAGACCTCTCAGACGATCTGCGATTTATGGCCTTAAGTACCCAAGCCGGGGTTCAACTTTCACAACACGACTTTAGTCAGGGACTTAAAACCGGGCAGGAGGCCGTAAAAATGAATCCCTATAACGCCCAAATTTATGGCGTTCTGGTCGATGCCAGTGTAGAACTTGGTCAATATGAGCAGGCTGTAAGTTATGCCGATCAAATGGTGGCAATCCGCCCGGATCTGCGTTCTTACTCTCGCGTATCTTATCTACGAGAAATATACGGCCGTCCGGAAGGGGCTGTGGAAGCAATGCTAATGGCTGTTTCGGCCGGTGCTCCGGGTTCGGAAGAGTCCGCATGGACCCGCTTAAAACTGGGTGAGCTCTACCAACACTATGGTGAATTGGCAAAAGCCCGAGCCACATTCGAACAAATTCTTGCCGAACGCCCCGATTATCCTTTTGCCATTGCCGCTTTAGCGCACCTGGATATGGAAGCAGGTGACCTGCAGGCCGCCGAAGCAAAACTTGACCGCGCCTGCAAAATTATCCCGGAGTTTAGCTTTTACGAACAACTCGCCCTGATCTATAAAAAAACCGGTCGGGAAGAAGCAGCCCAGGAAAAAATTCAGGAAGTACTGCTCATGCTGGAAGACGATGTCTTAAACGGCCATAACATGAATCTGGAGTATGCTAAACTATATTCCGACTTACTCAATGATCAGGATCAGGCATTAAAATATGCCCAAAATGAATACCAGCTTCGTCCGGACAATATTACGGTCAATTTACTGCTGGCCGATATTTACCACGCCCGCGGAGAAATGGACTTAGCTCGTCAACATATTGATAAAGCTTCCGTAACCAACTCCAAGGACCCGGAATTATTAGCCATCGCAGCAGAAATCAAAAGCTAATATACAAGCCCTAATTGTTCGGGCCTCGTCCCATGGAGGTCCGAACACCTTTTCCCTATCCTTAAAAATTAAACCATGCATCGCATAATTATACTTATAGTCTTATTGGGCAGTCCATTTTTTACCGCAGCACAAAGTATTAGCGGCAAGGTTTGGAGTACTGAAAATTTTCCAATTCAGGGTGCCTACCTCTACTCAAATGACCCAAGCCAACATACCCACACGAATCAAAACGGAATCTTTGAGTTGGAAAATGTACAAATTGGAGATTCACTTTTTGTCAGCCATCTGGGCTATGTGTCTCAATGGATCGAAATTGAAAGTCTGTCCAAAGAACTACGGATAACACTGGAAGAAAGTCCTGTGCAATTGGATGAAGTACTGGTTTCGTCAGGAATAAATGCCCAAAATATTTTTACGGCGATTGACCTAAAGACAAACCCTGTTTCTTCCGCACAGCAAATTCTGCGCAGCCTGCCCGGTCTGGTCATTGGTCAACACGCAGGAGGCGGAAAAGCCGAACAGATTTTCCTGCGTGGATTTGATATTGACCATGGTACTGATATTAATATTACCGTAGATGGGATGCCGGTCAATATGGTCTCTCATGCACACGGACAGGGGTATGCAGATTTGCATTTTCTCATTCCGGAAATTATAAACAACATTGATTTTGGCAAAGGCCCCTACTATGCAAATCAAGGGAATTTTAATACTGCCGGATATGTAGATTTTCAAACAAAAGATCGACTATCCTCCAGCGCAATACAGCTTGAAAAAGGGCAATTTAACACATCCCGTTTACTTGGATTGTTCCGGGTTTTAGATACGGAGAAACAATCCGCCTGGATCGCGTCGGAGTACCTGATGACTGATGGCCCCTTTGAATCCCCTCAACATTTCAATCGATTAAACATCATGGGTAAATACACTGCTTTCTTACCCAGTTTAGACAAAATTTCTGTATCGGCTTCCCATTTTACAAGTACCTGGGATGCTTCCGGACAAATTCCGCAACGACAGGTTGACCAGGGAGAAATAGGCAGATTTGGATCGATTGACGATACAGAAGGCGGCCAAACAAGTAGAAGTAATCTGAACCTGGAATTTACGAAGTTCATCAATTCACGGAGCTTCATCCGAAATTCAGCTTATTACGCAAAATACGATTTCGAGCTATTTTCCAATTTCACTTTCTTCCTGGATGACCCGGTAAACGGCGACCAAATACGGCAATTTGAAGACCGTGAAATATTTGGCATGCAAAGCGAATGGAACAATCAATTTCAGCTTGGATCAAGCGATGGCCTGGTACAAATTGGGATCGGCTTCCGAAAAGATAATATAGAAGACAACACCCTCTCACACACACTGAACAGGAAAACAACACTGGATCAAATCAAACTCGGAGAGGTAAATGAAACAAATACTTTTGCCTATGTAAATTCCGAATGGAAAATTGGCAAATGGATTATCAATCCAGGACTTCGGCTCGACCAGTTCCAATTCAATTACAATGATGCATTGGAAGACCAATATCAAACCCTATCGGTTAGCAAAGCCATTATCAGTCCGAAGTTGAATTTCTTTTACTCTTATTCTGATCACTTACAATTATTTCTAAAAACCGGTAAAGGATTCCATTCAAATGATACCCGGGTGGTAGTAAGCCAGCAAGGAAAACAAATACTGCCAGCAGCCTATGGCGCAGATCTGGGAGCCATCTTTAAACCTGGTCGTCGGTTGCTTGTCAATACGGCATTGTGGTATCTTTTTCTGGAACAGGAATTCGTGTACGTGGGAGACGCAGGTATTGTTGAGCCAAGTGGTAAAACTCAAAGAGCCGGTATTGACGTTGGGCTGCGCTACCAACTGTGCGACTGGTTATTTCTAAATACAGATATTAATTATGCCTACGCCAGAAGTTTAAACGTACCAGAGGGAGACAATTATATTCCACTGGCACCAGACCTGACCGCAAACGGTGGACTAAGCATACAACACCCAAATGGCATTTATGGCGGCTTGCGGTACAGATATGTCAAAAATCGTCCTGCCAACGAAAACAACTCGATCATTGCAGAAGGCTATAGCATTTTCGATCTAAATGGCGGGTATAAATTCGGTAAGCTGGACATTGGTTTTGCGATCGAAAACCTGCTCAACACCGAATGGAAAGAGACACAGTTTGCCACTGAATCCCGCTTAGCTTTCGAAACAGAACCAGTAGAGGAGATTCACTTTACACCAGGCACGCCCTTCTTTTTAAAAGGAATGATTCGATATAATTTTTGATACAATTTTTGGTTGATTGTTGCAGGAAACTCCTGCTAAAAGCCCCGGACGTGTCCGGGGCTTCTTTTATTCTAGCATTATTTCTTTAGCAAACTAATCGCAACGCCTCCCCCCGGTGCCAATTTGAAGGTAGTTTTTGTAGAATTATTTATGACCATTTTTTCAATTTCCAGGCTTGTCGGATTTTGATCCCAGTGGGCATCAGGGCCATCTTTATAAACCACCGCTTCAAAATCAACACCGGCCGGTAAGAAACTAAAATCAATATCAATATCCCGGGCATTTTCATCGGTAATGGCGCCTACAAACCAATTGCCGGTACCGCGTTCTTCGCGTGCGATACTCACATAATCGCCCACTTCTCCCCCAAGAGCGATTGATTGATTCCAGTCCACGCCAACATCCCGGATAAACTGTAATCCCGGCTGACCCTCATAGTGTTCAATCAAATCACAAGCCATTTGAATCGGACTGTAAATCACCACATACAATGCCAGTTGCTGGGCAATGGTCGTGTTGATCTGGTTGTTATCCTTATATGGGTCTAATTTGATATTAAATACACCCGGTGTAAAATCAATCGGTCCGGCCAGCATCCGTGTAAAAGCGACAATGGAGAGGTGTTCAGGCGGATTTCCTCCATCACTCGCCCAGGCATTAAACTCCTGACCACGCAGCCCCTCCCGGGCAATCGCGTTTGGGTAAGTTCGGCGCAAGCCGGTTGCTTTAATTGGCTCATGCGCATTGATGGCCACCTGATGAGCAGCCCCCATTTCCAACACCCGGCGATAATGATTAACCATCCATTGGCCATGATGATATTCTCCTTTCGGGATTATTTTTCCGACATATCCGGTTTTCACCGAATGAATACCCAGCTCCTGCATGAGCGCATAAGCTGTATCCAATTGCTGGTCGTAGGTACGTGGTGCGGCAGAGGTTTCGTGGTGCATGATTAATTCCACCCCTTTTTCTTTCCCGTACCGCACGATCTCTGCAAGGTCATAATCCGGATAAGGAGTTACAAAATCAAAAACACCCTCGCGGTCCTCAAAGCCGATCCAATGTTCCCAACCTGTGTTCCAGCCTTCTACCAGGATACCTCCAATATTATTTGCAGCAGCAAAGTCAATATAGGCTTTGGCATTTGCCGTGGTGGCTCCATGTTTGCCACTGGCGATATCCCAACTCGATTTGCCGAGGTGCATTTCCCACCAGATACCCACATATTTTTTGGGTTTAAACCAGGAAACATCACCCAGTTTATTCGGCTCATTTAAATTGACAATCAGTCTTGAATTGAGTAAGCCCGCAGCACTGTCGCTAATCTGAATAGTTCGCCAGGGCGTAGAAAACGGCAGGCTGCGTTTCACCTTGCCACCTAACAAATCCGATCCAACCAACTCGCTTTCCATCAGCAGATTTTCACCATCCACTTTGAGAGTCATGCCGGCATAATCAGTCAGATTAGCTTCGTGAAAGCTCAGGTGTACGCCATTCGCAGCGCGCATGGTTACGGGTGTATTGACCGCATTTTCCGGGATATAGGTCTGTGCCAGATCCGGATGATTGCGTTTGGCAATAGCATCAATTTTTGAAAATTTGGAGGTAGTGTACAGGTGTTCATAAATATCCCAGTCACCTGGAATCCACCAGCAATCATGATCGCCGGTGAGTTTAAACTGGGTTCGCTCGTCTGTAATCAGCACCTCGTCCACACCCTCCTGTTCCGGAAAATGATAACGGAATCCAATACCATCATCATAAGCCCGGAAATAAATTTGCAGGCTGCGATTTGGAGCATTGGTCTCCTTCAGTGTTACAAGCAACTCATTATAGTTGTTCCGAACTTCAAGTTGCTCGCCCCAGGGCATATTCCAGGTTTCATCTGTAGTGCTCGTTTCCTGACTCACCAGCTCAAAGCCGGACTCCAGGCTGGGCTGACCCTTAAAATCAAAGCCCATCGAAGAGGTGTCGATCACCAGTTGGTCCTTGTATGCTACCTGATACGTGGGCACGCCTTTCGGCGAAAGCTGGAAATGGATAGCGACCGCTTTTGATGGAGATTCTACAGAAAGAGTTGTGGCAGTAGGCGCAGGTTCGGACGTGCAGCCTGTAATGGCATACAGCCCCAACACCATTGCAAAATGCGAAATGGATTTGATCATCATTTATTAAGTTGTGTGTGGGCGGTTTTTTTGGTCAGGCAGATAAAGGTAGCTAATTCCTGAATCACCGCAACAAACTTACATCTCCCTTAATAATTACAGTGGTTCCATCCACCAACTCCAGCTCTGCCCAGTAAACAAATACAGCCGGATTCATTAGTTCTCCACGGAACATACCGTTCCATCCCTGACTTGGTGTGTTTGGCGGGATCATTAAGGCGTGAAAAACGGGTTCGCCCCAACGAGAGAAAATGCGGAATTCCCGTATGAGCTCCACCATCGGCCCGGCGTAAATCGTAAACCGGTCATTAATTCCATTGCCGTCCGGAGAGAAAATATTTGGAACAAAAACCTGAAGTTCTTTTTGGACCTGCAGGGTTAACTCATCCGTAGCCCGGCACCCCAAACTATCTACAACAGTCACCGAATAAGAACTCGTGATGATCGGGCCAACTGTTACCGATTCACAGTCCGGACAATCTACACCCGACCAATAAATTGTATCAAGCTGATCAAATGGCAGGTTGATGATCGGAGTCAGGGTAATGGAGTCGCCTAATAACAGGGTGCTATCCAGACCCAATTCCACCAGAATTTCCGGCACACTGTTGATGAGTGCATAAGCCTGAGCGGTGCAGCCATTGGCATCTTCCAATTCGATCAGGTAATTGCCGGATTCCAGGTTTTCGAATAAGGAGTCTGCCTGCCAGGCTCCGCCATTTAGTGCATATTGATACGGCATGACACCGCCTGAAATATCCTCTAACAGAATAACCCCTGCACTTTCATCAAAACAATCCGGATCCGAGAGGAAAAGCTCAAAGCGGAGGGAATCGGGCGGAGTAAGGAAGATAGAATCTAATCGGGTACAACCATAACTATCAGAAACAGTGACCATCGCCCAACCTGCTGCAAGATCCTCCGCTAATGGCTGCGAAAAACCGTTCGACCAGTTATAAAAAATAGGCGGCACCCCTCCTGAAACCACCTCTGCGAATACAGCGCCATCTTCCGATTCCGGACAGGAAATCGCAAAGCCATTATAATCAGACACAACAGTCAGGTCCAACACAGGTGGCAGTGTTTGTGCTACTTCTGCAAGCAGGCTGGTCATTAAACCTCCCGAATCTTCTAAATTAATCGTGTAAGTACCGGGCGGCAAATCAGACAGCACTAATTCATTTCCAGGACCATTAAATAAGCCATTTTGCATATCTCCAAATTGGTTGGTCCAACTCCAGGTATAGGGACCTGTGCCATCCAGGAGCTGCACAATCAACATACCCAGGTTGTCATCGCAACTGATCAAATCATTCGCGGCAAGCGCCTCAAGCATGCAATCTGATGGTGGCGACAAATTGGTCTGTAAAAAGATCAAACTATCACAACCAAATTGATTAGTCAGGTTGCTTACCACCAGTCCGGTATCCAAAACCGAACAACTAAAGATAGTGATATACGTCGTATCGGACGGCAGCAAACTCGTGGTCGTGATTACCAGGCTGTCGCA
>JAGQWR010000154.1 GCA_020437105.1 Saprospiraceae bacterium | reverse complement strand
TTAAGGCCATCGACGAAGCAGATGTTTGTATCCTGATGATTGATGCCCAGACCGGCATGGAAAGCCAGGATATGAGTATTTTCCATCTGGCTCAGAAACGAAATAAAGGGATTGTACTGCTGGTCAACAAATGGGACTTGGTAGAAAAAGACACCAATACCGCGCGCGACTACGAAATTGGCTTACGCAACAAAATTTCGCCCTTTTCGGATGTGCCCATCCTCTTTGTCTCGGCCCTTGAAAAACAACGGATTTTCAAAACTGTAGAAGTAGCGCTGGAGGTTTATGAAAACCGCCAGAAAAAGATCAAAACATCTGTATTGAATGAAGTGATGCTGGCAGTCATTGAACGCAATCCGCCACCGAGTCACCGCGGTCGTTTTATTAAAATTAAATTCGTAACACAGTTGCCGACTTATTATCCGGCCTTTGTGTTTTTCTGTAATAATCCGAAGTATGTAAAGGATAATTATCAGAACTACCTGGAAAATCAACTGCGCAAGAATTTTGATTTTACGGGTGTGCCAATCAGTGTTTTCTTCCGGAATAAATAGACCATGCCTTTTTTTGATACGCCTATTACTGGTTTAATGTTGTTCGAGCCCCGGGTTTTTGAAGATGAGCGAGGCTATTTTTTTGAAAGTTTCAATGAACGAACCTTTCAAGATGCCGGTATCCTAACGCATTTTGTTCAAGACAATCAGGCCCGATCCAGTTTTGGGGTGTTACGTGGACTCCACTACCAAACCGGCCATTCGGCGCAAGCCAAGCTTGTCCGGGTCCTCGAAGGAGAAGTACTTGATGTGGCGGTGGATTTACGCCCCGGATCAGACACCTACGGACAATCATACAGTGTGCGACTTAGCGCATCCAACAAAAAACAACTCTTCGTGCCCCGCGGCTTTGCACACGGGTATCTGGTGTTGAGTCCGACGGCTGAATTCTTTTACAAATGCGATAACTTTTACGATCGGGAAGCCGAAGCAGGTATTCGATTTGACGATCCGGCACTTGCTATTGATTGGGAATTTGACTACCAAAAACTTATTCTTTCGGAAAAGGATCGGCTGCTCCCCGAATTTGGACAACATCTTCCGGCTTTATGAAAAAGGTTTTTGTCATCGGAAGCTCCGGCATGCTCGGCTTAGAATTACAAGCCTGCCTCAATGTGTCGAATAATCAGAATTTGAAGTGGTTCTTTTTGACCCGGGCCCAACTTGATCTTCAACAACTCGATTCCTGCCCCGATATTCTATCCGCTGAAAAGCCGGATTGGCTTATAAATCTGGCGGCCTACACCCAGGTTGACCAAGCCGAGTCTGAACCCGAAATCGCTCACGAAATTAATGCCCGTGGCCCCGGAAAATTGGCGGCCTTTTGTGAGAAACTGAACTGTCGTTTTTTACATATATCTACCGATTACGTGTATGGTGGTCTGGGCAATACGCCTTTCGGCGAAGATGCTCCGCTCCATCCAATGGGGGTATATGCCAAAAGTAAAGCGGCAGGCGAACAAGCCATTCTGGAAGCGTCTCCATCAGCGATTATCTTACGCACTTCCTGGCTCTATGGCCCAAACGGAAAAAATTTCTTTCGAACCATGCTAAATCTGGGCCGGGAACGAGATTTCATTCAGGTGGTGCATGATCAGATTGGCAGTCCGACCTATACGGCAGACCTGGCCCAAGCTATAATTCATATTCTAGGTCAAAACATGCAAACGACCGGGGGCATTTATAATTACAGCAACGAAGGCGCTGCCAGCTGGTACGACTTTGCCTGGAACATCATGCTGGAAGCCGGACTTGAATGCCGGGTTGAACCGGTCACCACTGCTGCATTTCCAAGACCTGCACCCAGACCTGCATTTAGCCTGATGTCCAAACAAAAAATCAGGGATGTTTTCGGTTTGGATATTCCGCATTGGCAAGATGGATTGCGAAGATGCCTCAAGCGTCTTCCCTGAAAAACTATTTCCCCATCTTTATCGTTGAAGTCTATGATATGCTGATGTTTCAGTCAGCTAATTGCCAATCCAGGCCATTTGCATTTCAGAATTATTTCTGCTTTTGCTATCTTTTGAAAAATACTGCTCGCAATGAAGCGAATCTTAACTATTCTTATCCTGCTGGTTTTGTCTAATGTTGCTTTTGGAACACATAACCGGGCAGGAGAAATCTCTATAGAACAAATTGGAGATTGTAATGATTTAACAATCAAGGCAACCATCATTACTTACACCAAAGCAAGTAGCGAAGCAGCAGACCGGGATTCACTCCGCATTTGTTGGGGAGACGGAAACTGTGAAATGGTTGCCCGAAGTAACGGAAATGGAAACGGGGAACAGTTAGGAAATGATGTGCAGTATAACGAATACATTGCTTTTCATACGTATCCGGGTAGGAGTACCTACCACATCTCTATGACCGACCCCAATCGAAATGCCGGGATTCTCAACGTAAATGATCCGGTTTCCGATAATGTTCCTTTTCATATTCAAACCAATTATACTTTTCTGAATTGTACGTTTGATGGCCCCAACAGCACGCCGATACTTTTGCAACCACCTATTGATATCGGTTGTGTTGGACAGCCTTTTTTGCATAATCCAAATGCGGTAGATCAGGATGGCGACAGCCTTTCCTACCAGCTTATTGTGCCATTACAAGATGTTGACACCCAGGTTCCGAATTACCTCTGGCCCAGCATGGTTAGTCCAGGCCCTGATAACAATTACTTTTTGAATGGGGTGAGCGGCGATTTTTACTGGGATGCGCCACAAGAAGCCGGTGAATACAATATCGCCATGTATATCATTTCCTGGCGAAATGGAGAGTCTATTGATACGGTGATCCGGGACATGCAAATCCTGATTGAGGATTGCCAGGATAATCGTCCGCCCACTATCGAAACTGAAAATTATTTGTGTGTTGTCGCTGGCGAAATAGTAGATTTTGATGTGCTGGTCAATGATCCGGACTTTGGACAACAAGTGCAGCTTTCTGCATTGGGAGCACCATTTATCAGCCAGTACAGCCCGGCTGTATGGACCGCCCCAAGCAATTACGTAAGTCCACCGGCGACGGGCAATTTCTTTTGGCAGACGACCTGCGAACATATTTCCGACCAGCCCTATACCATTGTATTTAAAGCCGTAGATAATTATTTTGGTAATACCGGTTTGTCGACGCTGAAAACCGTTCGGATTAAAGTAGTGGGCCCTCCTCCGGAAGACTTGCAAGCGGATGCGGTGGCCGATGAAATCGAGATTAATTGGGAAAGTCCATATTCCTGTGAAAACGCAGCAGAGAATTACTTTTATACCTTCTCGGTCTGGCGTCGGGAAGGAAGCAAAGATATTATCATTGACACCTGTGAGCCCGGTCTGGCCGGACAGGGTTACCAATTAATTATCACCAAGACACGTGATTTGATTGACGGGCGCTACCGCTTTTATGACTCCAATGTAGAAAGAGGCCGCACTTATTGTTATCGGGTATTAGCCCAGTTTGCTCGCTATACCAGCCAGGGTCAACCTTATAATATTGTTGAGAGTTTAACTTCTGAAGAAATTTGTGTGCAGCTGGCCCGGGATATTCCGTTGATCACGGGTGTGGATGTGCTCTCCACGGATCAAACAACCGGAGAAATTGACATAATCTGGACGAAGCCCAAGGCTGAAGACCTGGATACCTTGCTCAATCCGGGCCCCTATGTCTATGAGTTACAGCGCGGCGAAGGGTTTAATCCGGCAACATACCAAACGGTTTACACGGCCACCAGCCCCACATTCTGGCAAGCCAATGACACGACTTTTACCGATACCGCGCTGGATACCGAACGGCAGCCTTACACCTACCGCGTTAATTTTTACGTTGACAATGAAAGTGCGCCTATTGCAGATGCGGTACCGGCAACCAGTGTCTTTCTTTCAATTGCATCTACGGATGAGACCAACAATCTCTCCTGGGAGTATGAAGTACCCTGGACCAATTATGAGTTTACGGTATATAGACAAAATAACCTGTTACAGTGGGATTCCATCGCTACGGTGGAAACGCCAGCCTATTCAGATCAAGGCCTCGTAAACGGACGGGAGTACTGTTATTACATCCGGGCTATCGGCGAATATTCTGTACCTGATATTGCGTCTCCGTTATTGAATCGCTCCCAGGAAGAATGCGGAATTCCGTTGGATACAATTCCGCCTTGTCCGCCTGAATTGGATGTTTCCAATCTTTGTGATCAGGCGGTGAGCTGTATTGAGGCCGATTTGAAGAACGAACTCAAGTGGATAAACCCCATGAATCTTTGTGTGGAGACTGATGATGTAGTAAGCTATAACATCTATTACTCCCCGATGATGGAGTCAGAATTCGAACTGATCGAGACCATCACCTTCTCTGGAGATACGACTTATACCCATCGACCTGACATAGGCATTGCGGGTTGTTATGCGGTCACTGCTGTTGACACCTTCTTCAACGAAAGTGCCTACAGCAACATATTCTGCGTGGATAATTGTCCGATTTATGAACTCCCGAATACCTTTACTCCAAATGGGGACGGGCAAAATGATTTGTTCTACCCATTCCCCTACTGCTTTGTGGAGCGGGTATCCTTCCGGGTATTTAACCGCTGGGGCGAAATGGTATTCGAGACAGAAAATCCGGATCTTGGCTGGGATGGTCGAAATCTTCGAGGCAAAGAACTACCTGAAGGAACCTATTATTACACCTGCCAGGTTTACGAACAACGGGTAAATGGGATCATCCCTGCCAATGAAATACTCAACGGTTGGATAGAACTGATTAGATAATTTTGAATGCTGAATTTTGTATTTTTAATGAGGGTTCGCTTCGCGAAGGTTTTACGCGTTTAAATCGTGGACTCACGACCCTCGACAGGGCGCAGCCCACAAACATAGACCGGGCGCAGCCCTTAGACCGCAATGCCGAAGGCGAGCTAGACAGGGCCAAAGGCCCTAGACCTAAATTTTGAATAAAGTCCACTAACCCACTGAAAAACTAACTCACTAACCCACCCCCGATAACTATCGGGGCACTAACTCACAGCATGTTCACAGGAATAATTGAAGCACTAGGCCGCGTCGAACAAATTGAGAGAGCGGGCACCAATGTCCACTTCACCATCTCCTCCTCTATTTCGGATACCTTAAAGATAGACCAGAGTCTGGCGCATGACGGGGTTTGCCTTACTGTAGTAGCCATGGCTCCGGGTCGGCATACTGTTACGGCCATTGAGGAGACCATGAATCGGACGAAGCTGGCCGAATGGAAAACGGGCAGTTTGATTAATCTGGAACGGGCGATGATCGCCAATGCCCGACTGGACGGACATATGGTTCAGGGGCATGTAGATACTGTTGGCCAATGCACAAAGGTGGAAGAAGCTGGCGGAAGCTGGTATGTGTACTTCGAATACGATCCGGCGCCAAATCGGATTCTGGTTGATAAAGGTTCTGTTTGCATCAACGGTGTGAGCCTTACAGTGATTGAACCGAGCGACCGAAGTTTTCATGTAGCCATTATTCCATATACCTTTGAACACACCAACTTTCAGGAATTCCGACCGGGTACGCCAGTCAATCTGGAATTTGACATTATCGGGAAGTACCTGGCTAAGTATATGGAAGTTTATCGATAATGCCTTTCGATTCTGCGGCATCTGGCTGGCTCTTCTATTCCGCTTAAAATCAATTTCACCTTTCCTTGGATTGAAAGATTTTCTTTGATAATTTGTTACTGGAAGTCTGGTAAGTTTTTGACTTGCAGGCATTTGGCAAAGGGTATCCGATGCAATTAATGGTTCCGGCCGGGATACATTCTTTATCTCCAACACCCAAATGTGCTTTCTCAAAATGAAATTTCAACCCAGCAAAAATTTAATCCTTATGGGCTTAGTAGGTGTCTTTTCATTTTTTGGTTGCGGAAAACAGCGTGCAGTAGTGGAGCAAATAGATTCCCCCCCTTTCACCATTCAAAAAATAGCCAAATCCGAAAAAAGCTTTAACATGAATTACGGGCGTATGAGTAAGCATACGTATTCAGATTACCGTATTCTATATCATGGCCAGCCGATAACCTTTCCTTCAGCGTTAGAATCTAATACAGGTTATTCCGGCCTGTGGAAGGCCTATATCTTAAAAGATGCGCCTAAACCTGCGATTATTGCTGGCAGTCAAAATGTATTTTTGATAACAGAAAATGAAAGCGGCGTCAATTTTAGAATAATAGCTGAGCAACAATCCGGCTTTTCAAGCCTTCAATGGTTGGATTCCGAAAATGGAAAACCTGGCATTAATCAACAGATCTACCTATCCGACGACACTGATTCCACTTGCATTTTAGCAGGAGGAAAATACCTTTTGGTGAATGAAAATGCCGTTTTAGATTTATCTGACTTGGCATTTTATCCTTTTAAAAAGCATAGCGCCGGGCTTGAGAACTACTATCCTGGCAAAGTGATAGACTTTTCACCTGATCAAACACAGGTAGTTTTTGTAGGTTCCCGTTCGGTTCATGTAACACAGTTTGAGTACGGATTGATTTCATTTGATTATAAAAGGGATACAGCCTATGTAGTGTCTTTTGATCAAACTGAAACCCGCATGCAGGACATTTATGATATTACCCCTACCTGGCTGGAAACCTTTTTTGAATGGACCACAACAGGTGAAGCTCGCTATATCCTCAAAAAAAGGGAGTTGGATCAGCTCCCTGTCTGGCAAGGGCGTTATTCTGATGGCGGAGCCTATTTTAACCTGGAGCCTGCCAAGGAGGAAATGAAAGGAGCTTTAAAAGAATTCGTAATCGGGTTGCTAGAACTTAGCGACAGTAACTTTATTGAAAAAGAAGGCAATATTAAGGAATCTATACATTTTGAATATGCGGGACACACTTACACGATTGGTTCTTTTCCGGAATTGAAACAGGTTCATTTCTCCAAATACTTGTTTGAAAATTCATCAGATGAAAATCTTAAACTCATAAAAAAAGTAGGTGATGCGTTTAATGAAGCTCTAAGGGCAGGAAAATATCAAGACTTATTTACCACCTATTGAAATCGGCTCATTGATTTAGCTCGTGTTTCAGATCCAGAAATGTTCAAACTATTACATTAAGCGGTATGAACCAACACTTTGGCACCATTGAATTAGGTCGGATTGAAAATAGCGGCCAGCACCCGCAGGATATAGAACTAATCACTGCTAAGTTTGTCCATTACCCCGACAGCCAGCAATTGATACTCTGGCTACCCCAAAATGGCCGGCAAGGATATGGCTCCATCAGACTGATTGATGAAACTACGCATGAAATTATCACCGAAGATCTGGTAGAAGACCGGCTTAATGGAAGCATTCAAATACTTATCAATACGATTAGTGTTCCGCCGGGCAAATACCTGCTTGAAATAGAGCATCCAAAAGGAGGCAAACATGTAGTGCGCTTCAAAAAGCTTGAAGAGGGAGAAAAAACTGCTGTCGGGATTAGGTATCCCATTCCGGAGCCAGGCTCTGAGCCGATTCTTTACCGAGACGGCTCAGGCTCTCCCCTACCGGAGGAGGACGTTATTTTAAGGCAGAAATTATTTCAGGATATGGAAGAAAAATTTACCCGACATATTGAGTATGAAGGTAATTTCAGATCCGGAAAAATTATTTACAAAGCTGCAAATACCTCCATCTCCTTTTACCATGAAATGGGTGGTGGGGATTGCAAGTTTTATATAGACATTCCCACTCCAGCCAATTGGGAGACAGCCACAAAAACGCCCTTATCCAGCCGTGCAGAAATCCTTGAATTTGTTGCAGCAACTGTTCAGAGGGAGCGTGCTTCCTCCTGGCGTTTTGAGATTAAGGAGAACGGAATCTTTTATTATTAGGAGTATTGTGTATTTGTTCCAAATAAAAAGCCCCATTTCACCTTTCGGCAAAACGGGGCTTTTCTATTTTATCAGGAACTAGTCCTGCTTTACTCAATCATCAATTTCAGATTCTTCGAGCATCGCCTGACGCGCAGAATAAGCTTCATGCGCTTCCTTCGTTGTTACAAACATATTGCGATACTTGCGGTGGCCTGTACCTGCAGGGATTTTCTTACCTACGATAACATTTTCCTTCAAACCATTGAGTGTATCAACACGTGCGCCAATGGCAGCAGTGCTCAACACCTTAGTTGTTTCCTGGAAGGACGCTGCAGAGATCCAGCTATGTGTACCCAAAGAGGATTTGGTAATCCCTTGGAGTAACGGACTGGAAGTTGCAGGAATTGCATCCCGGAATTCAACCGTTTTAAGGTCATTGCGTTTCAGGTAGGAATTTTCTTCCCGCAGTTGACGGAGGCTAACCAATTGACCTGGTTTCAGGTTATTCGATTCTCCTGATTCGGTCACCACTTTCTTGTCGTAGATCCAGTCATTTTGTTCTACAAAATCCCATTTTTCTACGGCTTCTCCTTCGAGGAAAGTAGTATCTCCCGGATCTTCGATCTGAACCCGGCGCATCATCTGACGTACAATAACTTCGATGTGTTTGTTATTGATCGTGATACCCTGGGAGCGGTAAACTTCCTGAACGCCATTCACCAGATACGTTTGTACAGCGAATGGGCCTTTAATGTTCAGGATATCGCGCGGAGCGGTAGTACCATCAGATAACTGGGTACCAGCCCGAACAAAGTCACCTTCCTGAACCAGGATATGTTTAGACAATCCAATCAGGTATTTGCGTTTTTGGCCGTCCTTGGCTTCCACAATTACCTCGCGGTTACCCCGCTTGATCCGACCGAATTCAACCACACCGTCAATTTCCGAAACAACAGCCGGGTTTGAAGGGTTACGTGCCTCAAAGAGTTCTGTTACCCGTGGCAGACCACCCGTGATATCCTGGATCTTACCAAGCTGACGTGGAATCTTAACGATTTTCTGTCCGGCTTTCACATCAGCACCATCTTCGATGGAGATGTATGATCCTACCGGAAGGTTGTAGTTCCGAAGCTCTTCTCCGTTTTTGTCTATGATCTTAATGACCGGGATCATCCGTTTGTTTTTGGATTCCACGATCACTTTTTCTGCATAACCCGTTTGGTCATCCCGTTCTACCCGGAAAGTCTGACCTTCTTCGATATTCTCGAAGATAGCCTTACCACCGTATTCGGAAATGATAACCGCGTTAAACGGATCCCATTCACAAATAGGCTCGCCTTTTTTGATCATCTGACCATCCTTCACAAACAGTGTTGCACCGTAAGGAATGTAGTGAGATCCGTATTGGCGGCTTGTTTCCGGATCCAACAGACGAATTTCACCGGTACGGGAAAGTACAACTTCCACTTTACTACCGGTTTCATCTTTATCTGTGGTAGTCCGGATACCATCAAATTCAATTTTACCATTGAATTTAGACGTAATCTCGGATTCTGTTTTGGATACAGATGCAATACCACCTACGTGGAATGTACGAAGAGTCAGCTGAGTACCCGGCTCACCAATAGATTGAGCAGCAATGATACCAACAGCATCACCCATCTCTGTTCTACGGCCCGTTGCCATGTTCTTTCCGTAACATTTAGCACAAACACCGCGCTTGGTTTCGCAGGTAAGTACAGAACGGATATAAAGTGTTTCCACTCCTTCTTTCTCAATATATTCAGCAACATCTTCTTCGATGTACTCCCCTGCTGCCAGAATCAATTCATCTGTAACCGGGTGCATGATATCGTGCAAAGTATATCGGCCTGCAATCCGGTTGGATAGGGGTTCGATCACTTTTTCATTATCCTTGAGTGAAGATGTTTCAATACCGCGAAGTGTATCACAATCTTCTTCAATGATGAC
>JAGQWR010000153.1 GCA_020437105.1 Saprospiraceae bacterium | reverse complement strand
GACCCTCGACCTTAGACCTTCGACTCTAGACCTTCGACAAGGTTATCCCTCAACTCTCAACTAATTAACAACTATAAAAAAAATAGTTCTTACCTTTTCTCTGTAATGAAAAGGAAGGTCGGAATTCTCATACTGATATTGTGTTGTAGCTTGATATCGCTACATCTGGAGGCTCAAATGCCAGAGCATTTGGTCAGGCTAAATGCGGAGGCAGACAGCCTGATGGATGTGCGTGCCTACCCGGAAGCACTGGAGATAAAAAAGAAACTGGTGCGCCGCGTGATGTCGCTGGATAGCTTTCCGGCAGAAGTGCTTCGACTACAGATCGAATTAGCCAGAATTAGTCGTCGGGTAGCTGATTATCCGGCTGCGCTGCGATACGCTCGGGAAGCGGTGCAATTTGGAGAAGAATTTTTGCCTCACGATCCACTTTTAAGTTCTGCCTATAATAGCCTGGGGATTTATTTTTACCTGCAAAGTGATCCCGAACCAGCACTCGAAGCGTATGAAAAGGCCTACCTGCTGCGCTATGAATTATTCGGACCGCAGGATCCACGCGTAGCGGATGTGCTCAATAATATGGGTATCTGTTATGAGCAAATGTCTGATTACAGGAAAGCCCTCGAACGCTACCACCAGGCCAAACAGATTCGGTTTGATTATTATGGCGATTGCCATAGCAGTGTAGCCGATAGTTATCTGAATATGGGCACCTGCTGGCATAAATGGGGGGATTTCAGGATGGCACTGGATTTTTACGCTAAAGCCAGACAGATTTACGAATCAGATTTGGAGCAATATGGGGCAGATCTTGTTTTGGTACTCAATAATATGGGTGTTTGTTACCAGGATCGGGGTGATTACCTGGCCGCCGAACAACTCCTGGAACTCACCCTGGCTACCAACTTGAAACTCCATCCGCCAGATCATCCGGACATTGCCACCTCGCTCAATAATCTGGGATTAAATTTTTTCGACCTCGGCGATTACAATAAAGCCCTGGTATATTTCCGCCGTGCCCTTGACATTCGTGAGCGCTCGCTCGAACCCGGCCACCCCTGGATCGCCAGCTTGAAAAATCATATGGCCAGTTGTTACCTGAAAAAGAAAGACTATGACCGGGCTTATGGATTGGCCAGTGAGGCTTTACAAATGCGACTGGATCACTTCGGACCCATGAATCGGGATGTGGCTGATTCTTACAGCGACCTCGGCTTGTATTTTGAAAAAATAAACCAGTATGATTCAGCGGAAACCAATTATCTGGCTGCGCTGGAAATTTATAAAGACCAACTTGGTAGCCAACATCCGCTGGTTGCAGATACTTACCAAAGGCTGGGAGATTGTTTCCTGATACAGGGGCAGGAAGACCAGGCTGTCGATTATTTTGTCGAATCCCTTCGCATAAAACAGAAATCTTTAGGCGTCGATCATCCGGAAGTTGCCCGGATCTTTGCACGTATCGCTCAATGTAAATTGAATGACCCGGAGACTGGTTTGTTTTTACTGGAATCAAATTTAACAGGATTGGGATCTCTGGAGCATCCGGATGACCCGCACTCGGTGTTTAGTCCGCTGGTGGCACTGGAAATCCTGATGGCTAAATCGGAATTATTGCAGGCCTGGCAGCAACAACACCAGGATTCTACCCGCCTATTGCAAATTCGGGCAGTACACGATACGGGCTTAAAATGGATGGATCGGGCACTCCAATCATTCCAGGAACCAGGTTCTAAGCAGCTACTCATGGATCGCTTCTATTTGTTGCTGGAAATGATCCTGGAAAACTGTGATGCAGGCTTTGCTCAAACCGGAGATTCAGAATGGATTGAACGGGCTTTTGCTGTTTCTGAACGAGGTAAGAGTTTACTTTTACGCGAGTCTGTGGCAAAGGTTCAGGCCGCCTCCTTTGCCGGTATCCCGGATAGCCTCCGGAAAGAAGAACAAAACCTGTTGCTGGATATAGCGGCCCTGGAACGCCGCATTTTTCAGGCTCCCGACAGCTTGAAGAAAAATCTGGATGGGGAGCTTTTTATCCAAAAACAAAATCAATACCAACTGCTGGGACAAATCAAGGAAACCTTTCCGGAATATTACGAACTCCGCTATGGTAGTCAGGCTTTCCGGCTGGATAAACTAAAGTCCTATGTGCAACAGGAAGGCCTAAATATTCTGGAATATTTTCAGGGCGACCGGAGTGTTTATGTTTTTCTCCTCAACGCAGATACGCTTTGGATGAAACGCCTGGGATCGGGAACCCAACTTTCCTCCAAAGTGAAAAGTTTTCGGGAAGCCCTGACTTCCTATAATCCAATCCAGGATGCCGGTAAAGATCTTCCGGCCATATATGGAGCTATGGCTTATGATCTGTACAATATGTTGATCGAACCACTCGAAAATCTGATGATCGGAAATCGCCTCCTGATTATTCCTGATGGCAGCCTGCATTATCTGCCTTTTGATTGCCTCGTCGGACAACCAGTCGGACCAAATTCTGCCTGGAGGGATATGTCTTTTTTGTTGAATCAATACTCGGTAGGCTATGCTTACACAGTCGATTTGTTGCTTCGGCCAGTTACACACTACTCCCGGTCAGCTTCTAAAATGCTGGCTGTTGCCCCCGACTTTAAGGCAGAAGGTGACTTGGATCCATTATTGTACAACGAGGAAGAAGTTAACTCCGTTTCCACCAAATGGCCGGGCACGATCTTAAGTGGTCCCGATGCGACAAAGGAGCGATTCAGGAAGGAGGCACCAAATTACCAGGTCTTGCATTTGGCTACACATGCTTCGGCAAATGATACGATGGGGAGTTATTCTTATCTGGCCTTTCAGGGCAACCAGCGTGGGGGAGATAGTACGCGCTTATTTGCCCGAGAATTATACAATATGCGCCTTCCGGCGGATTTGGTCGTGCTGAGTGCCTGTGAAACCGGGGTAGGCGAGTGGCAGCGTGGCGAAGGAATGATAAGCCTGGCTCGTGGATTTTTCTATTCGGGGTCTAAAAGTTTGCTGACCAGCCTTTGGAAACTAGATGATCGTTCCTCTTCTCAATTGATGACCAGCTTTTATGGTTATTTACTCAAAGGGGAGACAAAGGACCTGGCTTTGCAACAGGCTAAACTGGATTTTATTCGGGAGAGTAGCTCTGTACGTGCTCACCCGTTTTATTGGGCTTCTTTTGTACCTGTTGGGCTAATGGACCCTATTGAAGTCCCGGCATCCAATAATTGGTTGAAGTGGGTTTTGATGGGCCTATTTTCTCTGCTCCTGGGTAGTGTTGTTTTATTTTTCCGCCGCAAACGCCCAGCTTAAGAAATCAGGCATGGCATCCGACCAGGTTTTGGGTTCGTGCCGGCCTTCCTGTATCTCCAGATAGCGGATTTGTTTTTCCGGAATGCCTTTCTTTTTCAGAAGGCTGATCAGATCCAGCGTGTCGTCAATGGCGTCAATAATGCCATTATTGTTTCGATCACTCGTTTCGTCGAGCGTGCCTGTTTGAAACCAGTATCGCTGGTTTTTCGAGGCCTTACCTGTTTTTTCGACATAGGTATGAACGATTCGGTCAGCATCCGGTTCTTTGGCATTAAATGCTTTTGACCGCCACCAGAGCGCTCCGGAAAAAACGCCGACAATGCCGAAGACCTTTGGGTGTTTAAAGCAGATGTCAAAAGCCGAAAGTCCGCCAAGGGAGAAGCCGGCAAAGGCCCGGTTTTCGGGTGTTTTGCTTACGCGAAAATGTGCTTCTAAATAAGGCAGCAATTCCAGGAGGATAAAGTTGGTATAGGCTTGGGCCTGCTTTCCTCGTTTCTTGTAATCCGGAATTTTGGCCGTGCCGTATTCTTGCATCCGGTCTTTGGGGAAGATTCCGGCAGTAATTATCGGAGGCAGTCCCTTTCGGGAATAGGCTTCATGGAGATGCTGTTCGAGCTGTATAGCCTCCAGATCCTGTCCGTCGTTAAAGAGTACCAGTGGAAAAAACTGCTCCCCAAAGACAGTGTTTTCATATTGGGGAGGAAGCAGAAGCTGTATATCTACCGGGCGTGCTAAGTAGCTCGATTCCAGCGTAAAAGACCTGAAAAGAGGCTTTTTACCCGGCTTTCGCCGAAAGGCAGAAAAAAAATAAAGAAAATATTCCTGAAAGAATTGTTTTATACTTGAAATCAAAAGGACAACTTTTTTAGGTAGAGCGGATTCCAAACCAAAGAGAAATCCGTTTGACAAAGATAGAACGGGATTATCTATTTTTGTAAAGGCGATGCCAAGTAGTGTAAAAAACTGGTAGTCAGTGGATTTGGTTGCACCAACCATGTTTAAATCATATCTTTGTGAAAGTGTAATTTGTACACTAATCTATAAAGACCAGAATTAGTACAATGGCAGTAAAAGAAGAATATTTTCGATGGTACTCTCCTAATCTGAGTATGGACATTGAAATGACTGTTTACGGGGAACGAGGTTACCCGGTCATGATTTTCCCGACTACCATGGGGCGCTATTATGAGAGTAAGGATTTTGGCCTGATCCAGGCAGCCTCTTGGTTTGTGGAACGAGGTTTTATCCAGCTTTTTTGTCCGGATAGTGTGGATAAGCACAGCTGGTATAACAAATCGATCCACCCGGCAAATCGGGTACGCAACCACGAGTGGTATGACCGCATGTTGGTAGAGGAAATCGTGGAGAAGATTCGCTGGAATACCCAGTCCGGGAAAGTAGCCGTTTCTGGCGCTAGTTTTGGCGGATACCATGCGGCTAATTTAGCCTTTCGGTACCCGCATTTGGTGAGCCATTTATTCACCATGAGTGGGGCATTTGATATTCGTTCTTTTATGGATGGATATTACGATGATCATGTATATTTTAATAATCCCCTGGATTTTCTACCGGGAGCCAATCACGGCGACCTGTGGAACATGAACATTGTACTCGGTACATCCGAATGGGATATTTGCCTGGAGGCAAACCAAAAATTATCTGGTATTTTGCATCAGAAAGGGATCAACCACTGGCTGGATGTTCGGGGTTGGCAGGAACATGACTGGCCTTTGTGGCGCGAGATGTTTCCCCATTATCTTTCATTGATTTAAGCTGTTTACACCCAATAGTAATATATATGAAAAAGATTGGAATTTTATTCGGGCAGGAACGCACCTTTCCACAAGCATTTGTAGATCGTATTAATGCCATCGCTCCAAAAGGCATTATGGCTGAGTTTGTGAACGTGGAAGAGGTTATGCAAAACCGGGGCATTGATTATGCAGTCATTGTTGACCGTATTTCACAGGATGTACCCTTTTACCGTGCCTTTCTGAAAAATGCTGCTGCTACCGGCACTGCTGTCATTAATAATCCTTTCTGGTGGAGTGCTGACGAGAAGTTCTTTAATAATGTTCTGGCCGAACAAATTGGTATTCCGGTACCCAAAACGGTATTGTTGCCTTCTAAAGAACATCCGGAAGACACCACAGCAGATTCCTTCAGCAACCTGAAATTTCCAATGGATTGGGAAGGTATTTATGAATATTTGGGTGGATTTCCGTTTTTCATGAAGCCCCATGCAGGTGGTGGTTGGAAAAGCGTCTATAAAGTAGAGAACCCGGAAGAGTTGTTTCATGCCTATAATGAAACAGAGCGTCTGGTTATGATGCTACAGGAAACCATTGACTTTGAATCGTATTTCCGTTGTTATTGCATTGGCGGAAAATATGTGCGTATCATGCATTACGAACCCCGTAATCCGCATCACTTGCGCTATGCTGCCAACCACAAGGTATCAGCCAAAATGCTGAAAACCATCGAAGATTATGTGATCCGCCTCAATCAGGCTTTGGGCTACGATTTTAATACGGTTGAATTTGCTGTACAAAATGGTATTCCATACGCCATTGATTTTTGTAATCCCGCACCCGATGCAGATCGGAATTCAGTAGGAGACGAAAATTTTGAATGGGTGGTAGAAACAGCTGCAAGATATGCCATCGAACGGGCACAACAACAAGAGCCAGGTGGCCAAAATCTGACTTGGGGAACTTATATTCGCCAATCAGTTCATGCATAAGGTGGGCCTTATCTGCAAACCCAACTTTATTTTTGCCCACTACTAATGAAGTAAACATATGTCAAATATCCGTCTGGCCATCATAGATCTGTACAACGGCATCCCAAATCAGGGCATGCGTTGTATTAAGGAAATTGTTGACAGCTATCAAAAGGATCTAAGTTGGAAAGTCTTTAATCTGCGTCAGGCATTAGAGGTTCCAAATCTGGAAGACTACGATATTTACGTGTTTACCGGTGGCCCGGGTAATCCATTGGAAGGAGATGGTGTCTGGGATGAGGCATTTTTTCAGCTCGTAGATGATATCTGGAGTTTCAACCGGTATTCGCTTGAAGCGAAAAAATATGCCTTTTTTATCTGCCATTCCTTCCAAATGGCCTCGAACCATTTCGGACTGGGGTCTATTGAAGAAAGGCACTCCGCCAGCTTTGGTACTTATCCGGTTTACTTGACAGATGCCGCTTTGGATGATCCCATTCTGGGTGATTTACCTAATCCATTTGTCGTAGCTGATTTCCGGGATTTCCAGTTGATTAAGCCGAACCTTGAAAGATTCGAGGAAATCGGCGCTGAAATTCTGGCCCTGGAAAAAATCCGGCCGCATGTAGATTACGAACGCGCCATTATGGCTGTTCGTTTTTCTGATGAGATACTGGGGGTCCAATTCCATCCGGAAGCAGACCCTTTTGGTATGTTGAAACACTTTCAGGAGGAATCAAGCTTCGTGCAGGTGATCAATGAACACGGAAAGGAGAAATACGCCAATATGATCCGCGACCTCAGTCACCCGGATAAAATTGAGCTGACTCATAATACCATTTTACCGGCTTTCCTGCACCAGGCAATTAGAAGCCTGCAGGAAAAACCCATTTTGAGTATTCCCTCTTAATTTAAGCGACCAAATAGGACTCTTAAACCATAATGTGCTATGATTAGTACGCTCCGCACGAAATTCAATGAAACTTTCAGTGCAGAAAAGTACCAGGCCTTGCAGGACTGGGTAGCTGCACAATACGATTTCCGGGCACCTTTTCGAATTTCGGAAACACCGGTCTTTGTTTCCCGCGAGCTTCGCGCTATGTTATACGAAGCTTGTGAAGAGGTCACCGATGTATTGGTGCGCCCGGACTTTAAAGAACTTACCCAAAATGCCTTGTTGAACGGGCAGTCTGTGCCTGGCGAAACGCCCCACACGACTTTCCTTCAAATGGATTTTGGCATTTGTAAGGACAAAAACGGGAACCTGATTCCTCAATTGATTGAGGTGCAGGGATTTCCTTCTTTGTACTTTTTTCAGGATCTGATCGCCCGCGGATACCGGGAAATCTATGATATACCGGAAAACTATACGCATCTGTTTGGCGGCCTGGATTCAGACGACTACATTGATTACCTGCGCCGGGTCATCCTCGGAAACCATGAGCCGGAAAATGTCATCCTGCTGGAAGTCGAACCGGAAAAACAGGTTACCGGAATAGATTTTGTAGCCTGTAAAGCACTGCTTGGTGTCGAGTATGTGTGTGTGTCGAAGCTTAAGGTTTCCGGGAAAGATGTCTTTTATGAAAAGGATGGACGCCTTATCCAGGTACACCGAATTTTTAATAGGGTTATTTTTGATGAGCTGATTCGTCGCGATGATCTTCCTCGCGAATTTTTCTTTACAGAGGAATACAATGTAGAATGGATCGGCCATCCAAACTGGTTTTTCCGCATCAGCAAATTCACGCTGCCACTGCTGAAAAGCAAATATGTGCCAGAATCCAGATTCCTGTCGGATATTGAAACCCTGCCGGAAGATCTGCATAATTATGTGCTGAAACCGCTGTATTCATTCGCCGGAACAGGCGTCATCATCAACCTCAATCGCTACGACCTGGACAGCATCGAAGATCGCGAAAATTATATTCTACAACGCAAGGTAGAGTATGCGGGAGTGGTTCCTACTCCTGATGTACCAGCCAAATGCGAAATCCGCATGTTGATGCTCTGGGAACAAGGCACTGCTCGTCCGGTTATTGTAAACAACCTGGCCCGCCTGAGTAAAGGCGAAATGGTAGGTGTGCGCTACAATAAAGACAAAACCTGGGTGGGTGGTAGTGTTGGTTTTTTTGAGAAAGGATAAATAATTTTTCGACACTGCTACTTTGCAGCACTTCGGTGGAGGCAAGTACATGCTGGCCTCCACCGAGCCTGGGTGCTACAAATCCGGAGTCAAAATAATAAGTTTCCCGCTGGCTATGGGTTTTCCCTGATCCCTGATCTGAATTAGGTAATACCCATTTGGCAGTGAGCCCGGATCCCAGTGCAACTCATTTCCTTTAAATGGAATTTCGGCCAGCTTACTTCCGTTGAGGTTAAATAATTGCATACTTCCATCCCGGAGTGAATACCCTTTTAGCTGAATAAACACAGGACCTGAAGCGGGGTTTGGGGTAATCTCCACTTCCATGTTTTCAAGGTCTGCTTCCTTTGTGTCAACCAGGATGAAAAAAGTGCCAACTGTATGGAGCGTCGTATTTGTTAATACCGCTTCATTATAATCAAAGTAGATCGCTGCCCGGTTGCTAATTTCCGTTCCGGCTGCCAAATCAGGCTTTTGGGCTATTCTGAATTTCACAAAACCATGAGAAGCCTCTTCATTGATATTGCTATCCGGAAGCATAATGTTTTCAAAAAAGAATTTTAATATTCCTTCATCTGTCAACTCCCAGCTAAAGTCATGCGAGGCGGCTCCGATTAATAATTTAGCCGGATCAAGGTTTGCAGAGAGTGTATCAAAAATGGCTACCGTAAAAGCTGTATCAGTGCCTGTGTTTTGAAATCGGATATGGTACTCCAGGTCTGTATTTGATTCGATTAAACCGATCGGACCAATTCCGGCAGGGCTGGCTGTTTTATCGTTTGGATCAAAAGAACCTATATTTTGATGGCAGTCAATAGAATAAAAAGGCGCATCATCATTTTCCGGAAATTCAAGTCCCCAAATGACAGAGTAGGGGGAGCCAGAATTGCAATCGACAACAGTTATGCCCGGATAGGAATAGTAGGGATTTCCGATACTTTGATCGGCAAATAAGCTGACTTCCTGATCTGAATCGGGATAATAAACCACCTCAATGATCTCGCCCGGACCCAAGGTAAACGGACCGCTCATCAGTATGATCTGATCCTCAACCACGAAATAATTGAGCGCCTCGCTCATGGCGGAGCTTCCGGTATTTGTTATGGTGAATACAATCGAATCGCCTACGCAATCACCGGTTACTGTGATGGTTGATCCATCCCAGTTTAGCATTTCTTCATCGCAATTATCTGATGGTTCGATAAGGGCTTCCACACAATGCACCTGACCTAATTCGGTAGCATCACAAGCGAGATAGGCTGTCAGATCAAAGGTGCCACAATCACCCACTTGTAAATCGCCTACATTAAAGGTCAAAATATTTCCCTGCTGATTTACAGGCGGTATTTCAGAATCCACATATTCCATAAAGGGATCCAGTGTAACTGTAATAGTGGCAGCTGTTACAACGCCGGTTCCGTAATTGCAATAATTGATATGATAGGTATTATTAAAACAGCGCCTTAATAATGGGGTTGAAATGTCCACAAATGGATAAGGGCAAGTCGTATTAACAGGCTGTATCCCAAAATCAATTGTTTCCAATTGGTATGGATCGGTGAAGGTCACCGATTGGGTGGTCAGGCAAAAATTCCAATAATTTTCAGGATTGGGCTGAATAGGCGGGAGGAGTTCAATTTCGAAGGTCCCAAGGCCAATATTTACGGTATATGAACCAGTTTCGTCAGAGCTGCCATAGAACGTACCTGAGGTACCTGTGGCCCGTACCGTCCATCCGCTTAGCACTTGTTCAGATGTGCCATACAAACAATCCAGATTGTCGTCCAGGTATATTTTACCTTCCACAAAATTTGAATTGATTCGCCCCAGCGAATCCGTTTTAATGAGCACAGGGTCTGCAATATTATCTGCCTGGCTGCTTGTGCCATAAAAAAGAAAGCCATGATCTGAGGTGTAAAGTACCCCCCGACAAGCCAATTGCTTGAAGTAATTATAGGTTTGTTCCCATAAGAGGTTTCCGGAAGCATCGTGTTTGATCATCCGAAATTTTTCGTCATTTAGCAGGTCGTTTACATGGAAACTTACAAAGCTGCCATCATCCAATTGTACAAACTGAGAGTAGGCATCCTGCGCGTCGGGAAGATCCAGTATGAATCCGTCAACTGAACCGGTTGAAGGAATGATGGAATATATTTGGGCGCTTAGTGGATCAGGCCCATGATTTCCGATGGCGATTAGCGAATCACTGTTTTGCGGGATAATCCTGTTTGGATAAACGTTATTGGCCGATTTTTCTTCCTGACTAATCAGGTCTCCCGAAGCCGACAGGCGATTAATATTAAAGGTGGTAGAAACCACGATGGATTGATCCGGTAATTCAACAATCCGAAAATATTGACTACTGAGGTTTGACGGGAATACATACTCCCACAGCATGTTTCCCAGTAAATCTCTTTTTTGAAGACTAAATTCGCCCAGTACATCCAATTCTCCCAGAGTTAGAAAATTGCCATCTGCCAACTGGTATAATTCCAGCATATCTTTTTGTGTGGTAGGGAGGGTACTTATTGACTGAAGTGAACCATTACTGCCAATTTGGGCGAGCACGATACTGTCTAAGACAATGCCATCTCCGGATGTTAAACCCAGAAATTGATACCCGTTTCCATTTGACTGTAAGCTGGCTTGATTTGCTGAAAGCACCAGCGGATATTCTGACAGAATCGTATGTTGATTTGGAAGTTCAAGTGTCCAGTTGATTTCCCCCGTTTCACTTATTTCCTGGAAAAAGTAATAAAAGTCATCCGGGAAGTTGACATCAGATGATACTCCCGAAAGAAAGTATTGGCCAGTAGGGGTTTGTACAATGTGGAGTGGAATTTGATTGAAATTGTTGTTTTGGTAAATGTTTTCCCATCCCTGAGCCTGAATGCTGCTCCATAGGAAACTCCCGATTACCAGTAGGATTAAATAGCGGAAATGCTTTATCATGAGATTGATGTTTTAATTAACACCATAAAAATGGGGTGATTTCAACCAGATTGCAAGATCAATTATATATATTTATCAGAATATAAATGTATTTAATATACTGAAATATAGAGAGTTAGTAATAAATTTGTCAAATGAATAACTCTAGAATCTGGAATACCCTTCGACTTTTTTCACCGAAAGAGTGGGAAG
>JAGQWR010000152.1 GCA_020437105.1 Saprospiraceae bacterium | reverse complement strand
TGGTGCCATTTGCTGCAGATACATCTGGAAGCGTAAAGGTCAGATCGGTTGTACCGCTTCCGCCACCGCCGGTAGCGGTTATGGAGCCATCTTCAAAGACAGGGCTTACTATTCCACCGGTGTCTGTTACTTCAATGGAAGTAGGGCTACCGCTAAAGTCCAACGGACTTACAGCACCACCACTGCCAATTACATCAAAACAAATCTGGAAAATGGTCGTGCCATCTGCTACTGATTGACCGGCTACCACATCATTCGCCAACCAGCTAACCGTTACATTACCCGGACTGGGATTCCCTACATTTGATGCGACCATACCCGGTAATCCGTAGTTTCCGGAACCGGTATAAGATAAAATCGAAGAATTATAATTGATGCTATACTGCATGCTCACGATGTCCGTAAAATTCTGAACCGTGACCGGCACACATACATTGGTGCCATTTGCTGCAGATACATCCGGAAGCGTAAAGGTCAGATCGGTTGTACCACCGCCGCCGCCACCTGAGCCAACGATCACCTCTCCACCAGTAGTGTTCATGGTGACCAGGCCATCGGTATTGGTAACTTCAATGGAAGTTGGGCTACCTGAATAATCGATCGAAGAAGTAGCATTTGAAGTGATGGCAGTGAAGCAAATTTGAAAAATGCTTGTGCCATTAGCCACGGATTCGCCGTTAATGATATCATTAGCCAACCAACTGACTGTGATATTTCCGGGACTTGGGTTGCCGACATTCGATCCGCCTAACCCGGGAAGGGTAAAATTGGCTGCCATGTCATATTCCAAAACTGCTGCATCATAATTGATAGAAAACTGCATACTGACCATATCTGTAAAATCAGATACGACAACATCCAGGCAGAATTGGTCCCCCATTACAACATTCGTTGTTTGCGGGCTAATTGAAAAGTCAACAGTCTGCGAATAAGCAGGGTTGGTAAAGCTTAACAGACCTATTACAAACAGCGTAATAAGTTTTTTCATAGTTTCGGATTTGGGATAAGATGTAAAATTGAAGACCTGATTAGACTTTTTGATATAATAAATCAACATAAGTATCTATTCAGTTCATTTATGCTCTTGTCAACGCACAAGTAATATTTTTTGGATGCCTTTATGTCCGCCAGCTTCGAGCCTGCAAAAATAGGTGCCTGCTGCCGGGAATTTTTCATTTGGAATATGGATCGTATGCATTCCTGGAAGGAACACTTCTGTCTGTTCGAAAACAACACGACCACTCAGGTCGTACACACTAAAACGAACCTGTTCTTGCTCAAATAAATTGAATGGTATATAGGCCATATCTTCTACCGGATTCGGATATACCGGATAAAAGATAAATGCTTCTGTTGCAATCTCCTGTACGGAAACAGGGCCAGTAACATTGACATAACCAGGCACAAAAACCGGATTCATCACACCGCCTGCATTTGTAACCTCAATGGTGGTCGGATTGTCGCCAAATTCGATACCGGTAGAATCGCCACTCACGCCGACTACTTCAAATGTAATCGTAAAAATAGCGGTGTTATCATCTACAGAAATACCTTGAAGAGCTTCGTCATACCAAACAAAAGTTACGTTACCCGCAGGAACATCTGGCGGTTTTCCAAAATTGGAATTAGCCATATAATTCAGTCCGAAATTTCCAACACTCAGGAAGCTTAGGACTGCCGGATCATAATCTACGGTAAATTGGACGCTAATGATATCCGTAAAACCTGTGACAGAGATTTCTACTTCCACAGCATCACCATTTTCAGCGGTATGGGTAGAAGCAATGAAATTAACCGGGTCTTGAGAAAAACCCACCTGTAACAGGAAGATGGAAAGTAAAGCGGAAAGGAAGGGTCGGGTATTCCGTTTCATGATCTTAAATTTCGATTACTCCGGAAGCTTTCATCGTTAACAAACGAAGGAAACTTAAAAAAGGAGTGGTCCTTTTACAGGACCACTCCTGATATAAGGATGAGGTTCAGATTATTCTATGATGATCATTTTCATCGTAGCTGTTTCATTAGCTGTTTCCAATGTGTAGTAAAGTACACCTGTAGCAGCCAACTCCGTAGAACGAATGTTGATCGTGTTATAACCTTTAGCAAACTCACCGCGCATCACTTTCAGTGTTTTTCCTGAAATGTCATATACGCTAAGGGTTGCAGTACCTGCTTCCGGCAAGTTGAAACCAACTACAGTTTCACCGTTGAACGGATTCGGTACGTTTTGGTATAGTTCGAAACCAGCAGCTGCAGTCAGACCATTTGTGAATTGAAGATTTACATCCAACAAATCACCATTCTGAGTGTAAGCTTCTGCCGCTGTGTAGCGGGAGCTGATATTCAATAAGTCACTCAATTGAGCAGCTTTGTTTGCTTTGAATTCCAAGCTGAAAAGAACACCTTCTGATGCAACGCCATTCCAGCTAGCAGTAACAACACCTTGGTTCAGATGCGTCATACCGAAGTTTTCTTCAGTAGCTACACCTTCTACCAGGTCAACCAAAGTCAATACATTTTGGTCAAATTCCAGTGTAAACTGGTAACCAAGTACGCTCAGGTCTTCTGCTGTGAAATCTACAGTGAAGGTTTCACCTTCAGACAAGTTACGATCAGTAGTTGTCAATGCAAATGCTGCAGCATTCCGATCATCAACCTCTGCGAGGCCGTTAGTAGAAGCGGAATTGTTTACATCACCAATTTTTACAGCAACAAAGTCTGTAGCCAATTGTGAAGTGCTCAAGTTGTTGAAGTTGATAACCTCTGGGAAACCAGGGTTAAACGGATTCATTGGGTTCGGGAACACATAATCCGCGTCAACAAAACGCCAGCTTGTATTACTTGGGAACTCAGTTACAATCTGTAGGATCACTTTGCGGATATCAACGATATCAAGTGTACTTACAGAACCAGAGCCATTTGCATCAGCTGCAATAATTTGGTATGGAGAATCCAACAAATCAACTCCCAAAATGTGCTTGCTAATCAATACAACATCGTATGTAGATACGCCATTGTCATGGTCAACATTAAGGCCTGGAGTTACTGAGTAATCCTGACCGATTTCAAGGTTGTTGAATGTGAATGCACCATTTGCATCTGTTGTAGTCATAACCATGTTACCACTGCTCAGCTCAACCTCTGCATCAAGCAGACCGTTGTCATTTTCATCAGTGATTAAACCAGCTACAGCGATAGGAGCACTACCACAGAAGCCCATATTGTCCTGAACAACGATGAAGGTCTCACAGAAGTCTTGGTTACCCGCTGCATCTGTTACCCAAATCTCTACCGGCTGCTGACCTAAGTCATCACAAGTGTATGTTACACCCAGATCATTTACGTTTGGAGAGAAAGAGTAAGTCAAATCACCAGGACAGTTGTCAAAGCTACCCAGGTTCAGGTCAGATGCCCAAACTTGGATCATTCCAGTTTGCATGATCTCTACTACGATACCGTTCAGACAGTATGGAGTAGGTAGTTTACAATCTTCTACAACTACAGTTACCTGATCGTATGCTGTATTTCCACAGTTGTCAGTAACAGAGTAGTAGATAGTGTATGAACCAGGTACTACGTTGTTGATCGTGATATCACCCTGAATGTCTGTGTAGTTTCCGAAGTCACCAGACAGATCTACTTCAAAGCTTAC
>JAGQWR010000151.1 GCA_020437105.1 Saprospiraceae bacterium | reverse complement strand
CGCGGGCCTTATTGGAAAAAGCGCTGGAATCTGCCCTCCGGAATTTTGGAGAGCTGCACCCGACCGTTGCGACCCGTCAGTCGAATTTAGGGATTGTTTTTCGGAATCTGGGGAAGTATGAAAAAGCGCAGGACTTATTTGAAAAAGCGCTGGAATCGGACCTCCGGAATTTTGGAGAGCTGCACCCGACCGTTGCGACCCGTCGAAATAATTTGGCATGGGTTTATAGAAAAACAAAGGACTGGTCCAATGCTGTTCTCGAATTTAAACTTGCGATTAATATTATTGAAAAAAGCCTGGGTAAAGAGCATCCGGATTATGTCATGTTTACTAATTCTCTGATTGGTACTATAAAAGAAGGCGCTGAAGCTGGAGACCCGGAAATGATCGCATTGAAGGAAGATATGGGACTGTGATAATTGTGGAGAGTTTAGAACGTATTTGGAACTTGCCTTTCTGTGCTTTATTGTTGGAGGTCTAGGGTCGAAAAATTATACGCCCCAGAAAAATAGGATCGACACGTCTAACCTCTCAACTATAACCTCTCAACTAGGCCAAAGGTCCTCAACCAGGCCAAAGGCCCTCAGCCCTCAACTAAAAATAAACTTCCATCGCTTCCCGATACGTATTTGCGTGTGCATCCACGATCAAGGCAATGCGTGGGGAATAACCACCACCCATACTGATCGTAAGCGGAATATTATTCAGCTTACATTGCTCTAAAACAAAGCGATCTCTTTTTTTGCAGCCCTCGATAGTCATGGATAAACGACCCAGTTTGTCGGTTTCTAAAACATCCACGCCGGAGAGGAAAAAGATGTGCTCAGGCTCGACTTCCTGGATTAGTCGGGGCAGGGTTTCATAAAGGGTTTTCAGGTAAAAAGCGTCTTCGGTTTTGTCGGGCAGGCCGATATCCAGATCAGAGCGTTCTTTGCGGTTGGGGAAGTTTTTGGCGCCGTGCATACTGAAGGTGAATACCCGATCTTCATACTGGAATATCTGTGCGGTGCCATTTCCCTGATGCACATCCAGATCGACTACCAGAATCTTTTGCACGAGCTCTTTTTGGAGCAGGTAATTGGCAGCAATGCCGATATCATTTAGTAGGCAGAATCCTTCTCCCCGGTGCGAAAATGCATGGTGGGTGCCGCCGGCAATATTCATGGCGATGCCGTGTTCTCTGGCGTAAAGTGCCCCAAGTAAGGTGCCATTGGAGATATGCGTACCCCGACGTACCAGCATCTCCGACATCGGAAAACCGATCGCCCGTTCTTCTTTTTGGCTGAGCGTTTGCGTTTTGAGCTTGTTCCAGTATTCAGCAGTATGCGTCCAGAGAATCACTTCTTCCTCCAGGGCTTCCGGGTGAAAAAACTGCGATTCTTTGATCGTGCCTTCGTAGATCAACTGCTCCGGCACCAACTCATACTTCTCCATCGGAAAGCGATGCCCCTCCGGCAACTGGTATTTGTAGATAGGGGAGTAGGCGATCTTAAGCAAAGTAGCCGTTTAGTGATTCTCTAAAAATTAAGCCTCAAAAATTAAAAATGCTGCTATCGAATTAAGGTCAAATCCCCTTTCAATATCTCCCGCGTGCCATCAATAAACTCGACCTCAAAATAATAGACATAAACCGCCGGATTCATTTGTTGGCCCCGGTAACTACCATCCCAGCCGAGTTTTGGATCGTTGGGCGGAATGTTTAACGCCTGGAAGACCATGTCGCCCCAGCGGTCGAATATTTGTAAGACCCGGATGTTGGCTACTTCCGGACCAGCATAAATCACAAACTCATCGTTGAGGCCATTGCCGTCCGGACTAAAGATGTTTGGAACATAAATCTTGTACTCCTTGCTCACCCGCACTTCCACCACATCCTGAATGACACAACCAGCGGTATCGAAAGCCGTAATGGTGTATTCAATGGTTTGCAGCGGCGTGATCACATCCGTATTGGCGCAACTGTCACAGCTTAGGTAAATCGCTGGTGACCAAATAATGCTATCAGCAAAGAAGGAGCTTGTGGCATTTAATTCCGTGCTTTCACCGAGGGTGATCTCGATGTCGTCGCCGGCATTCAGGTTTAGTATTTGCCCGGCAGGAATGTCTATCTGATAGCTGAAAAAATCGCCATTGCCGTCGATTACGGTAATATCATAAGGGCCGGTAACCAGTCCGGTCAGGGTAATCGGGAAGAAATCAAATTCGCCGAAAGCGAGGCCGTCAACCGAGACCAGGTAAGGGGCTACGGCCAATGGCAGGCTGTCGATAATAATCGTGCCGTTGTCTCCGCCAAAGCAAGTTGGAGGCAGAGCCTGTAGCTGGGCATCATCAACATTAAAGCTCAAACTAACGATCACAATAGAGTCGCATCCATTCGCGGAAGCGCCGGGTAAAACTTCTGTGCCATTCAGGTTGTCAGCATCATA
This sequence comes from Saprospiraceae bacterium, assembly GCA_020437105.1. Lineage (GTDB taxonomy): Bacteria > Bacteroidota > Bacteroidia > Chitinophagales > Saprospiraceae > JAAEZH01. Next base: position 22,382 of record JAGQWR010000151.1, on the reverse strand, counting down.
CACGACCCCGTTTACGGTAATGGATTCTCCCGGATTGAGTACCAGCGTAATGGTCTCTTCCGATACCGGAAGGAAGTTTACATTTACGAATAGGGTAGAGTCGCAGCCCAGATAACTGCCTCCGACAAACAGTTCGGTGCCGGAGCTGTTGGCTTCATTGTATAGCGTGCCGTTGATGAAAATGCTTTCGCCTTCACAGAGCACTTCGTTTAGATTACCTGTGGCTGGCATAGCAAAATCAATGGCTACATTCAAGACCGAATCACAACCAGTGTAAGCGGCATTCGGAAAGACCTCTATCCCCATCGGCATGTCGCCGTCGTAGGTGGTACCATTGATCACTACACTGCCACCCGGACAAAGGGTCTCGCTATAATTACCCACCGAAATTGGGAGGAAACTCAGGTCGATGAGGATCGTAGAATCACAGCCAAGATAACTGCCACCCATAATCGTTTCCGATCCGGCCGGCGTGATTTGATCATACACATTGCCATTTACCACAACCGATTCACCCGGGCAAAGCTGGTCGTTTATTAAACTGCTTGCCGGGGGATTAAAACTCAGATCAATAACAACGGTAGAGTCACAGCCATTCGCGGAAGCGCCAATCAGAACTTCTGTGCCACTCGGTATCATTTCATCATATACATTGCCATTTACCGTAACAGTCCCTCCCGGACAAAGGAGATCATCAACCAGCCCCGTGGCCGCAGGCAGGAAGCTGAGTGATACATTGATCGTAGAGTCGCAACCCGTTGAGGCTGCTCCCGGCAGGATTTCCGTACCCATCGGCATGGCCTCATCGTAGGTCGTGCCGTTGATTATTACACTTTCACCTGCACAAAGCAGATCGCTATAGTCGTTTACTGACTGGGCGTAAAAACTAAGATCAATCTGGATAATGGAATCACAACCAGTAGCTGCGGCATTCACCAGAATCTCCGTGCCAATGGGGCTGGCTGCGTTATAGGTGGAGCCATTGACCACCAGTTCCTCTCCAAAGCAAAGCGTTGGGTTGATGAGGGTTTCCGCTTCCGCGAAAAAACTCAGATTTACGTCGATGATTGAGTCGCAACCCAGGTAACTACCGCCGATGATAATTTCCTGGCCGGTCGGAGTCGTTTCATCATAGAGTACGCCATTGACTGTTACGCTTTCGCCCATGCAGAGCATCGGATCAATCAGATTGCTTACAGATGTATTGAATGTCAAATCAATCGTGACAATAGAATCACAGCCATTAAAGGCACCGCTCTGGAAAATTTCTGTACCTGAAGGCATGGCCTCGTCATAGGTCGTACCATTTACGAGTATGCTGCTGCCAGTACACAATTCCTCATCGATTAATGCCAATCCGGGAGCCAGAAAGCTCAGCTGAATAGTAACCGTAGAGTCACATCCATTCGCGGAAGCGCCAATCAGTATTTCTGTACCACTTGGGTTTGCCTCATCGTAGGTGGTGCCGTTGACGTCTATGCTCTCGCCCTCACATAGAGTGGCAATGAGATCTTCCGTGGCAGCCGGGTAAAAACTGAGGTCGATGGTGACGGTAGAATCACAGCCAAATTGGGAAGCGCCTGTCAGGATTTCTACTCCCGAAGGCATAGCTTCATCATAAGTCACTCCATTGACCGTCACGCTCTCACCCGGACAAAGGGTCTGGATCAAATCTGTGGTGACTGGCGCCTGAAAGCTGAGATCTATCTGCAAGGTGGAATCACAACCATTGACCGCACCATTAGGAAAGAGTTCAGTTCCGGATGGATTGCTCTCATCGTAGGTGGTGCCATTTATCAGGAGGCTTTCGCCTGAACAAAGAGTTGGAGCAAGCACCTCGACCGGAGTGGCCAATACGTTAAGGGTTGTTGTTTCACTGAGTATAGCGGTGCAATTAGCATCATCGAGACTGGTGATTTCAAGATTGATCACACCATCGGTGACGCTATAATCTGCCGGACAAATAGTAATTACAACAGTAGAATCCACTGAATTTACAGACTCCGGGAAAATCATGGAGCTGGTTTGCACCTCATAGTTAAGTGTAAAGTTTGGGAGTCCGCTAAAGGCGATTTCCCAATCAAAACATTCGTCGGCACAGAGAGCTGCTCCGGTGTTGGTGCTGACAAGTAATTGGTAGAAGATGACCTCAATACCGGGAGCTACGCTCAGGCAGTCGTCAGTCAAATCAATACCGCCCATACCATCGTCATTCCCGGCCACGGGCGAGACGTAGTAGGACTGGTTTAAAGTCGCTCCGGCGGGATAAGTGTAAGCACCATCCGGACTGGTAGCCAAAATAGTACCCAGCGTTAAACCCGGATTATCGTGGAGGATAAATTGAAGCACATCGTTCCCATCCAGAAATTCATTGTTGTTGAAGAACGAGGCTACAGAAAAATCCGAACCTTCACAAACATAGATGGGGCCGGCAGCAAAATCAATGGTACCTGCGTCTGTAGTACATAGGCAGTTGTTGGTGCCCAGCAGCAGGACAGGTCCACAGTTGTTGCCGTCATCGACATCAAAACTGTATGGATCACCGGAAAGAATCGGTAAGGAGGTAAAGGTGTTGCCAGGGAGTTGGACTCCGTCCACAAAATAGGGGCCGCCATCACCGCCAGATATATCAAAGCTGACGGTATAAGTAGTATTTGCCTGGTCACAATCCAGACTCAGATTGGTAATAACCGGAGGCGTAAGTACCTCAATATTGGTTGTTGCCGGAGGCAGACAAAAGTTATTAGGTGTAAAAGTCAGGGTGACCGTACCGCTTTGACCGGCCGGATCAAAAGTATCGCCGTTTACGCCAGGCCCGGACCAGCTCCCATTGCTTACATTCGGGTCTTCCAGTGCGTTGAGGTCGAGTAACGGAGCTGATTCGCACAAGGCGGCAGAATCTAGCGTTGGCGGGATAGGCGGAATCAAGGTTACAGTTGTGGTTACTGTTGCCACACAAGGTAACAGATACGTATAGGTCACCGTAACAGTTCCGGATTGACCACTGGGATCAAAAGTAGAACCGGTTACCCCTGGCCCTGACCATTGACCGAAAGGATAATTTAGATCCTGTAGCTGGGTAAGATCAAACGGTGGTTCTGCCGCACATATTTGTGCAGCGCTAAGGACAGGTACTTCTTCTTCCTGAACTTCGATAGTTGTATTTGCCGGACTGGCACAACTGCCGCTTGGGGTGAAGGTAATACCGACAGTCCCGGAGAATCCGGCCGGATCAAAGCTGGAGCCCATCACACCGGGCCCGGACCAGGTACCGTTTGGATAATTGGGATCAAGCAGCGTATTTAAGTCGAATACTCCATCTGTTTCACACAGGGTCGTCGTGCCCAACACAGGCGTGCCGGGTACATCCACTGTGATCGTTGTCATGGCAGGATTGCCGCAATCCGTTGGCGTAAAAGTCAATTGAATGGGGCCGCTTAACCCTGTCGGATCAAAGTCGGTGCCTGTTACGCCGGTTCCAGACCAGGTGCCGTTCGGGAAATTGGGGTCTTGCAGGGTAGTGAGGTCAAACAGCCCGGCATTGTCGCATAAGGAGGTGCTGCCCAAAACGGGGGTGCCACCGCTTGTGACTGTTACCAGAATGGCTTGTGTATCCTGACAGCCTGTGCCCCCATCCGCGAAAGCGTAATAGGTCGTCGTTACACCCGGACTCACCAAAGGACTGATTTGATTGCCCGGCGTTGGGGGAGTACCACTATGAAAAGTAATCGGGATGCCTGTATTATTCAGGTCTTCAATGTAGTCATTGAGGTTTATCTGAGTACCTGCACAAATAACCGGTGCGCTGATCAGATTTAAATCCGGCGGCGTAGTTATGAGTACCTCCAGGGTGACTGGCGTGTTGAAGTCTATAAAACAATTACTGTTTGTCTGGAGTCCGGCGCCGGTCAGAATGAATTCGGTGCTTTCAGTGATCGGGAAACTGGCTGTCGAGCCGCTGGTGATATTGGAGGCGCTATAGAGTTGGTAGCCATTTGTACCATTTCCATAAGCCAATTCGATCTCATAGACGCCCTGGCCAGGCATAACAAAGCTGACCGTTACAGTTGTTGGTCCGCAGCTTGAGGTTGGACTTACTGTGATAAAGGCATTGTTTGGATTGGGTGCCGGGTCAACAAATAAATTCACCTGTACCACTGCACTATTACAGTTTCCATCACTAACTGTTGCAAAGATGACTCCGGTCGAGCCGGAATAACTGCCCGGATTATTTATGGCTACCGTAGCCAGCGGGTCCTGCCAGAAACTAACGGCGTTTCCGGAGCCCAGGTTGATGATGTTTTCGATGCTGGTGAGGTCAAAAAGGCCAATGCCACCTCCCTGGTCGCAACCGATAATCTGCGCGTTCATGGCCGGAACAGCCGGGAGCAGATTCAGGATTACGCTGGCCAAATTACTAATACAGGGACCGTCGGTCACCTGTGCATAAACGATGGTAGGAGCTGTTGTATAGGCTCCGGGGTTTGCAATCGGAAAATTCCCCTGTGAATCGGAGTACCAGGTAACAGGAAGTCCTGTTCCGCCATTGACCGTATTGTTGAGGCTGGTCAGGTCGTAAGTCGCCTGCCCGTTGCCATTATTACAAGCAGAGAGATTTGCCGGATTGGCCGTTGGTCCATTGCTGATTGTAATCGGAAACGTGTAGTCGAGTGATTCGGGAAACATGGGTCCGCTACATCCACCTTGCGTATAGAGCAGGCTGTTGCTAAGTGTCGCAGTAATAGTGATATTGACTGTACCTGCGCTGGCGCCTTCAAAGGTGAAGAAGGTGCCCGAAGTACCACTTAAAATCGTAATGCCACCGGAGCCGGAGAAGTTCCAGGAATAAGAATCAGAGCTACAGGCATTGGTATTTGGAGGGAAGTTGACCGTCAGCTGTTCGCCAATGCAAATCGAAGCAGGAGGAGCCATCAGATTGGTGTTGCAACCACCGCCAGCGCTTTGAAAAATAGATTCGGGCGGACGACGCAGGGAAGCGATCCAGGCTGCATTGGCGCAGCTGTTTGGTCGTCCGGGAGATTGACTCGTACTAGCCGTTACCGACGTAAAGTTTATGACATCCCGGAAATCGTCATTGACAGTGTTTATAAATTGATGGGCCATATTGGCACCTCCGGAAGGCAGGTGCAAGCCATCTGGGCCCCCATCTAAAATTGGAGCAACAGTACATCCAGGATCGGCAGTTCCGTAGGACATGCCATGGAAAAAAGTGCCGTTTGGCATCCGTGCCTGGAAAGCATCGCCGTCATTCCGCATACCCAGTCGCCCAAGAAAAGCAAAGGACTGGTCATCCAGCGGGATATAATTTGCGGGTGCGTATGTCGGGTTTCCGGTTACCCCGTTGGGGCACATTCTATTTGCCGGACAGGGCGTACCATTTGGGCTGGAGGGCGTATTGAGGTCCATCTCCATAAACGTATTGGAGGCATTGATCGGACAAACACGCACGAAGTCGCAGTTTACGTCGGTATAGTCAGGTGTCAGCGCACCAATCTCTGCTTGGGCTGCGGGGTCAAAAGGATCAAAGGCATAGACCAGGATAATGGTGCCGACGGGTACTGCTTGCCAGATCGGATCCATTTTGAAGCGAATATGTCCGGTGGCTATACCTGTACCGGAAAGTGCCCCATTGTTGGGACCGGCACAAGCGACAAATTCGCCGTTGTTATCATCAAAAATCCAACCACGCAAATCGACTGTACTGCAGGGATCGCCAACGACCACAAACTCTGCAAATTCCCGTCCGTCTGTACTTCCCTGAGATATCTCATTGAGGACCAGGCCGGGCTGCGCGCTTGACAGAAGTGGGATTAAGAGGAGTGAGCAGAAAAAAATCGATTTTCGGAAAAAAGGGAGTGCGTCGATTCGCCTCATTATCAAGTAGTTTACATGAGTGGGGTCAATTCGGCAAAGTTAATTAAAATGCGGCCGTATTTAAGTCGGGCAGATGTTAAGAAATGATGAAGTCGGCCGGTTTTTTTGGGTTGGAATACCAATCGAGGGAAACTAAATCCGACTAAGTGCTTCAACCTAAAGCGACAAACCCTATTTTTGCACGGATTTTGAACCGGGATGCGGCTAATTCTGTTTCCCAAGTCGAAAATAATAAGAACAGTTTACATGCAATTAAGTGATCAGGAAATCGTCCGTAGGGAGAACCTTGCGAAAATCGAGGAATTGGGATTCAATCCTTTCCCGGCTCAGGCCTTTAACGTTGACTTTCATACCAATGAAATTACAACGGCCGACTTTCAAAAAAAGCTGACCGAATTATTAGAGTCCAGATTAAAACTGGAAGCTGATAAAGCTAAGGCATTGAAGGAAGGGATGTTTAAGAACCGCGGCAGAGCATCCGAACTGATCAAGGATGAAGTATTAGTCAGCGAAGTTTTCCCGGCTCAGACTGATACGAGCGATGCGTCTTTCCAAAACATGCTGGATGAAACCTTCAATAAGGCAAAAGAGGATGCACTCGGCAAATTTAGCGGCAAGTCGGTAAGGCTGGCAGGCCGGTTTATGGGGCAGAGAGGTCCGTTTGCTAAACTTCAGGATACTGCAGGTACGATCCAGCTCTACATCGGGAAAAAAAATATTGGTGAAACGGAGGAAGAGCAGGAGCGCTATAATAAATTGGTGAAGTTGTTGGACATTGGCGACTTTATCGGTGTGACAGGAGAAGTGTTTTCTACCGGTTCCGGAGAGGTTTCTATTAAGGTGAAAGCATTGGATTTCCTGAGTAAGTCGCTCAAACCCTTACCGATTGTGAAAAGGGATAAAGACGGAAATGTGCACGATGCCTTTACCGATCCGGAATTGCGTTATCGCCAACGCTATGTTGATTTGACGGTCAATCCGCAGTTTAAAGATATTTTCATCAAGCGGAGCAAACTGATTTCATCTATGCGGAATTTCTTTTTGGAGCAGGGATGGCTGGAAGTGGAGACGCCAATTCTGCAACCGATTCACGGGGGAGCAGCGGCGAGACCTTTTGAGACTCATCACAACACCCTGGATATGCCACTTTATTTGCGAATTGCAAATGAGTTATACCTCAAGCGATTGATTGTAGGTGGGTTCGACGGTGTTTTCGAGTTTGGAAAAATGTTTCGGAATGAAGGTATGGACAGGACGCATAATCCGGAATTCACGGCTATGGAAATCTACGTTGCCTACAAGGATTATATCTGGATGATGGAGATGGTGGAAACTTGTTTAGAGCGGGTTTGCAAAGAAGTTACAGGTGGAACTACTGTAAAAGTTGGAGGAAACGAGATCAACTTTGCCGGACCATATGAGCGCTTGAGTATGTACGATTCGATCGAAAAATATACCGGCACGAATATTAGTCAGATGGATGAGGCCGGGTTACGTGCCTATTGCAAGGAACTACACATTGCGGTAGAACCTTCGATGGGTAAAGGAAAATTAGTGGATGAGATTTTTGGCGCAAAAGTAGAAGCACATTTGATACAGCCTACGTACATCACTGATTATCCGATTGAGATGACGCCATTGGCTAAAAAGCATCGGACGAAGGATGGTTTAGTGGAGCGTTTTGAGCTTTTTGTAAACGGCAAAGAAATTGCGAATGCTTATTCGGAATTGAATGATCCGATTGATCAGCGTCAGCGTTTTGAAGACCAGTTGAAATTGAAAGGCCGGGGAGATGAAGAAGCGATGGAGTTGGATGAGGATTTCCTGCGGGCACTCGAATATGGTATGCCACCAACATCTGGTTTGGGGATTGGTATAGATCGGCTTACGATGATGTTTACCGGTCAGACCTCTATCCAGGAGGTGTTGTTCTTTCCGCAGATGAAGGAAGAGAATTGATCATTTTTTTAACTAGGCGACTTTTGTTATTTTTAAGTTGAGAAAATTTTGATCACTCATTATTCAACCCTGAAGTTGGTTAAGAATGCCTGCTGAGGTTCAGGGAATTGAATTTTCATTCCAATGGAGGCTTTTTTGAGCCGCATAGCAGCGCTACGTGGCGATAAAAAGCGAAAAGTGGAGTGAAAAGGCTTTTCCGGAAACCCGTGAGGTGTTTTTAAACAACTTCCCTTAATCAAATTAAGTATGCGTAAAAGCAACCTGGTTTTTATTGGCCTTTTTGGCCTTATGCTCTTTTGGCAATGTGGCCAAGATGCCCCTGCAAGCGAACAGGAAGATAGCGAAGCAACGGAAGAAAGCGCCGGCACTGATACGGAGACGGCTGCGTCAGATCCGCAAAAAGCGATGGAGGAGGCCATGAAGCAACTCCAAAACATGCAAAATGGCGAAAAGGTAGAAGTTGTAGATTTCCGGAAGCTTAAAGAGATGTTGCCCGCAACACTCGCAGGTATGGAGCGCACCGATATTAGCGGAGAAAAAGCAGGTGCGATGGGTTTTACCATTTCTACTGCTAATGCGACTTATAAGAGCGATGGAAAAAAAGTGGAGGTAACCATTGTTGATGGTGGTGGTGTAGGCATGGCCCAAATGGGACTGGCTGCCTGGGCAATGGCTGAGATTGATCAGGAAGATGACAATGGCTGGAAAAAAACGACTACGATTGCCGGACAAAAAGCTTATCAGGAGCACAATACCCGGGATAAAAGCGGACAAGTAAGCCTGCTCGTAGGAGGTAGAGGCGTAATGACTATCGAATATGATGGCATGGACTCCGGAGATGCAGAAAAACTGCTCAAAGGCTTGGACGTAAACGGTGTGGCCAACTTGTTTAAGGCCGCAAATTAAAGTAGCGCAAACAAAAAAAAAGCCCGGCTGGAAATCTCCAGTCGGGCTTTTTTTGTTTTTCTTATCGTTCAATCAGAATGGTACCTGTCCAGAATCGGGAACCTTGTTGAATGCTGATTGCATACCAACCTCTTGGGAAGGTCGTCGTATTTATGTTTATCTCTGCGTCAGTTTCCACCAGATTCCAGGTGCCTGAATCTATTTGCCGACCCGTTACATCTACTATTTGCCAGGAAGTTCTTCCGGCGTGTAGGGAGGCGGGCAATGTAACCTTAACGGCATCACTAGCAGGGTTTGGCGCAATTTCCAGTTTTTGAGGTATAAAGCTACCTGACTGTGTGCCGGTGGTCATTGGAATAAAGTCACCCATTCGGCTGATTCCAGCCAGCGGGCAGCTTATCCAGAGCGCGCCTTGTGCATCGACCATGGAAAGGATACAGTAATCAGCTAAAAGAGCAGCGTTTGAAGTATCCCTTTTTTCCCAATTCAACCCGTCATAGATATAAATTCCGTGGTTGGTGCTGGCGAGAACCCGGCCATCACTTGCCTGTGAAACGTGATAAATAAATAAGGGCGTCGGGTCGTTGGGGTCAATGATTACTTCCGTCCATTCCTCATTTTGGTAAACCTGGAAATTCGAATAATTTTCGATTACCCAGATTGCCCCGTCGAGTGTTTCCATGAGGTAATATAAAACGTCATTTATCTGCCAGGGAGCATTGGATGCGTTAAACTCACTCCATTGATTGCCTTCGATATGAATGAGTAAGTCATTATACTGTTCTAATAACCAGTAGCTTCCATCCTGGGCACGTATAATTTTCCTGAATTCCAGATAAGGCAGGTTTACTTCATCATTCACAGACAACCATTGCTGGCTGTTATTTTCGTAGCGAAATAGGCCATCCGGGGTGATAATCCAGGGTTGTCCATCCTCGTCAAATTCGAAATCAGTGACCACCCAGCTGGGCAGATTGCCAAGACTGTCGTGGTACCGGGTCCAAATACCGCCCTCGTATCGGTACAAACCATTAAAAGTACCTACCCAATATTCTCCAAAATCATTCCATTTTGCCTGGAAAATATATGGGTTGGTGGGGAAGGTATCCATTGGCGTATTTAGTCGAAGGAGACTGCCATCGGTTTCGTAGGTGAAAATGGAACCGGAAGCTTCTGCCAGGTATAATTTTCCGCCTGGTTCCTGGCTAAAGGATCTGACAATATTAGAGCCCAATCCAAAATCGGCGATTATGTCGCGTTGGAGGGTATTGTTTTCCAGATGGAACAATTCCGCATTTTTGCCTGCCCATTCCTTTCCGCTGGCATCCACCATATAGTAATCAACATAATCCTCTAAGGAATCCAGAAGTGGAGAATTCTGAAGAACCCATATTTCGTTTTCAAATTTATATATCTGTCTCAGTTGGGTTGCCAGGTAAATATCTCCGTTATACTCATACAAAGAAATAAAGTTGCCTAATGGAGGACCCGGCGACCAGCTGGCCATGTCAAAGGTTTCGTAAAGGGTCAATTCGTTATCCTTATAGCGGCCAATGCTACCGATAAAATTGGTGCTCCAGACGGAGCCGTCCTGGGTGAACGTGATAGCTGCCCCACCATAAAACACAAAGTTGGAATTGGCAGTAAGATTCGTCCAGGTGTTTCCATCAAATTGGGCCCAATCAAAACTGGCAATATTAGCCACCCCTGTAAGCGGGTCGATTTTAATATCCCATACATGTTGAAGGGCTACATCCGGAACATCGTCATTGGTATAGGTCGTCCAGTTTCCGTTATCTTCAATGACAAGTCCGAAATTGGTGCCAATCCATTTGCGATTATCCGGGCCAATTTCCAGGGTATATAACAGGGGGGGATTCGTCAGGTCGGCTGGAAAAGGAACCTCCGTGTTTATCCAGTCTGTTCCATCAAATACGGAAAGCATATTGTCGTAAGTGCCGATCCAAACCTGACCGTCGGCATCTTCTGTAATGGTGCTTACGTGGCCCTTGGGAATATTTGAATTATGGGCGTAATAAAAGGTGCCCGTATTTAGTGTCTTATCCCAGGCAACTACACCCTGTTCGGTAGCCATCCAGAGGGTATTGCCTTTGTCCAGAAGGTCGTTTACATGCTCCGGATTGATAAAGTATTGCCACTTGCTGAGGTCTTCCCATTGGGCTTGAGCCGGGGTCAAAATTGCCAGCGCCAACAGAAGGCCGAAGAGTCTATAAGTCAAAGAATATTTCATGTAGTATGATTTTGATTCAAAAATAGGCCATAAAGCCACTTGTTGAAAGTCAAAGAATACTTGTATATAAGGATTCTAATTTACTGTTATTTTAAGATATTTCTATTATTATTGGATTTGAGAATTTATAAATAAGGTTTCTGAATTAATATTCTTTTTCTGAAAACGCCTGCATCCGACCTATTCGACCTGATTCATTCGCTTAGTAGCGGAGAAAAACGCTATTTGCGTTTACAGGCTGGTGATTCGAATCCAGTTTATTGGCAGCTTTTTGAAGCAGTAGCAGGTAGTGCTGAAAATAATGAATCGAGCTTTCAGGAGCATTTTCCGGATGCGCCATTTTTGAAAAACCTGCCTGTCACCAAGCGGTATCTGGAACATTGGATACTAAATCAACTGGATCGCTACCGTAAAAAAAATATAGAAGAAAGCTGTCTGGATGAACTCAACAGAGTTCGGGTTTGGATAGACCGTCGGTTTTGGAAAAAAGCCGGAAAAGAGCTGAAAAAAGTTTACCAGCGTGCGATCGATTATGAGTTGTTTGATATCCAACTACACTGTTGTCGGCTCGAGAAACAATTGATGGGGCAGGGGAGCAGCCCGGAAGTGATTGAAGCTCTTTTTCAGCGGGAGCAACGTTGTCTGAATAACCTGACAAATCTCAACCAATATTGGTTGGTCCAGAACAGACTGTATGAAATTCAGCGTCGGCAGGATCGTACGGATACCGAACTGGCCAGGTGGGGCGAACATGCCCTCTTGAAGAATATTTCTGCGGCAAGCAATTTACAGAGTCGGATTTTCTTTCATCAGGCAAAAGCCATTTATGCCTTCACGAAAGGAGACGGAATTCAGGCTATGCAATCCAATCAGGCGACCCTGCAATTGTTGGATGAAAACCCAAAACTGATACGCTTGTATCCGGAAAGGTACCTTTCGACGCTGAATAATTTTTTAGTAGATTGCCTCGAAGCCGGTAAACCGGAGCTATTGGAAAAAGGGCTTTTACAACTTCGGGAATTACCCGCCAGAAAAGAATTTAATGATGTATCTGATCTGGATGCCCGCGTTTTTCGACAATCCTATTTGCTGGATATCAATCGGGTACTGCGTGACAAAAAATATGAAGCCGGCCTGGGTTTCTTGCCTGAATTAGAGGCTGGATTGAGCAGGTATGGCGATCGCATCGCCCGACATCACCGACTTACCCTGAGCTATCTGGCAGGGTATATTTATTTTTTGAATCGGGAATGGGTGTCTGCCTTGCGCCTGCTTCAGCCGCTTGCGCGGGATGAAAAAGAGGATGTCGTGTTGGAAATTTTGCGTTACGGGCGCCTGCTTTTTTTACTGGTCCATTTTGAATTAAAACACGAGGAGTTGGTCGAGTCCTTATTAGCCTCCTTTCGGCGCACCGGAAAAAAAGCCCATAAACGCATGGAGGTAGAAAACTGGGTCCTTCGTTATGTTCGGAAATCAATCACGCATGGTCGGGAGCCCCTTTCTGTTGCCGAAAAAGAAGACCTCCTAAAATGGAAAGTCCATCCGGAAGAGAATAGATTCTTTCAATATATTGACCTGGAGCACTGGTTAAAAATCTGAGAATATGAACAATGTAAAATCAACTATTCAACAACTAATCTGGGCGATTGCCGGCTTCGGGTTACTTTACCTGTCCACGAAACTTAGCCATGATTTGGTGTTGGGTGAAACGATCATCCCGCTTACGGGACAATCATTGGCTGTGCTGGTTATTGGATTTTCCTGGCCTGGTTGGTCGGGTATTCTGGCTATTGGGTTGTATTTGTTAGTTGGCGGACTGGGCTACCCAGTTTTTGCAAATGGGGCGTCCGGCTGGGCGGCTTTTCAAGATTCCAGCGGGGGGTATCTGTTCGGATTTTTGATCGCAGGCTATTTTTTGCGTAATCTCAAAATTGCAGGTTGGGGCAAATCCTTGGGATGGATACTGGGTGCTATGCTGGTCGGAACCCTGTTGATCATGGGATTTGGCAGCTTGCGCCTGGTCCAGCTGTACGGAATGGAGGAAGGTCTGAAATATGGGTTCTGGAACCTTTGGCCAGGTGCGCTTGTCAAATTGGTGGTGGCGACCCTGATTTGTTGGGGGGTCGGTCAGCTATTAGCACGGGCCTCCCGTATAAAGTGATTTTAGAAAAAAATCAGATCAGCCAGGTTTGGAAAACCAGACCTGACTGATCTGAAACTATATTTATTCCACTACGAGACGAACACTCAATTCAAACTCGTCGTAAATGGTTTTGTCTCCCAGGTTTTCAAAGAAGCTGCCGCTGCCGTAGCGTACATTGAAGTCGCTCCGATCAACAACGATATCGGCAGTACCAATTGTCTGGCCATTTTCCTGCAGGATATCTGCGTTGAATTTGATTTCCTTGGTAATGTTTTTGATGGTCAGATTGGCTGTCACTTTATAGGCGCCCTCTGTACCTCTGCTCGTTACATTGGTAACCTCCAATTTTGCAGTCGGGTAAGTTGTTACACCAAAAAAGTCATCTGATTTGAGGTGGCCTTCCAACTTTCCTTTCATGTCGCCTTCCAGGTCAGTAACGCTGATGGAAGTCATATCCATGATAAAATTGCCACCGATCAATTGACCGTCCTGTACATTCAGTGCACCCTCTTTCAGTTTCAGTATGCCTTCATGTGAACCAGTCACTTTGTATGCTTTCCAGCTAATGGTACTTTGAGTTGTGTTTACAGACATTTTTTCAGAAACACCGGTAAAGTTTAAGCCAACAGCGGCTACGAATGGGAGGAAAAATAGTTGCTTTTTCATGTTATCTACTTTTTTATTGAATTGTTGTAATTACATTAAATGTCTATACACCTATTTAAGTTTTATGAAGGGGCATTTTTTTTAATATTTTTTTTGAAAAGAAGCAGGGCACTCCTTCAAATTCACCCAAAAGGATGAAGAAGCCTTTTTCCACATGGCGTACATTTGTAGTCCTGTATTTCCTCAAAACGACCCTCGAAATGAATTTAACACCACGATTTGCACTGAATTTTTCAGTTGTAGCACTGCTCTTTTGTGTATCCGTATTGCCCGCACAACTCGCCTTAGAGTATGATATCAATCAGGAGCCGGCTGGATCACAACCTATTTATTTTGCATTTTTGGGAGACCAGCTATTTGTCTCTGCCGACGACGGCCTGAGTGGCATGGAGCTATGGAAGATTGATACGCCTTCCGGCGAATTTGAAATGGTGGCGGACATCCGACCCTATGAGTTTTCGTCTTCTCCTTCCGATCTGATTGCCTTTGATGGTAAATTATTCTTTTCGGCCAGTGATGGCGTAAAAGGAAAAGAGCTCTGGGTGTACGATCCCCAACTGGAATCAACCTGGATGTTTCAGGACATCCGAAGTGGGAGCCAGTCCTCCTATCCCTCCTACATGACAATTTATGATGGCGACCTCTATTTTTCGGCAGAGACTTCTGCTGAAGGAACAGAACTCTGGAAGTTGGAACCAGGTGCCGACGAAGCCTTCCTGGAGTTGGATATTAACCCCAATGGTTCTTCTGTCGTTTCGAATTTGGTCGTCCATAATGACCTGATATACCTTTCAGCGTATGACGATGTTTACGGCTCGGAATTGCGTTCCTATAATCCGCAAACAGGCGTATTGGAAACGCTTTCTGATATCAATCCGGGACCGACCTCTTCCTCTGTCAATTATATTTTTCCTTTCGGAAATGAAATTATTTTCGCCGGCTATCAGGCGAGCTCCGGTACAGAGTTATATGCCTATGATGCATTGACTGGCGAAGTAAATATGTTGTCAGACATCTGGTCGGGAACACCGAGTTCCAATCCCAGCCAGTTTGCAATTGCAGACGGCCTCTTACTTTTTTCAGCCAACGGCGGCAGTAATGTGGGCCGCGAGCTTTGGTCTTATAATCCACAAAATGGCGTTGTTGCATTAGAAGCGGATATCAACCCAAACACCCATTCAAATCCGGGGAGCCTGATTACCTTTCAGGAAGAATATGTCATCTTTTCAGCAGAGGATGAATTCCTAAATAGGGAGATTTTTAAGTATGACCCTTCCGGTTCCGGCTTAGAAATCCTCACAGACTTAAATCCGGGTAGCGGAAACTCCATGCCCTATGACTTCACCCTTTTCGGGAATACCCTCTACTTTTCGGGGTTTAGTCCAAGTGTAGATCAGGAAGTATGGTCTATTGATCTACCAGGCGGTCAACCTGAATTAGTTGCAGATATTAATCAAATTACCCTTGGCTCCTTTCCTAGTTCGTTTACTGAATATCAGGGGAAACTTTACTTCCGTGCCTATGAAGTTAACACCGGAGATAAAGTGTGGGTATATGATCCGGCAACGGGTACGACTCAAATTCTGGAGGATCAAAATGGCGGACCGGACTATAACGCACCCGGTTTTTTTAAGGCCATGGGAGATAAATTGTACTTCTCTGCCTATTACGGCAATGTCGGCCTTGAACTCCTGGTGTATGACGAAGCAACAGGAGGTATCGACCTGATTGAAGATATAAATAACGGTCCAAACGGTGGCAATCCCGAAGATTTGACGATTTACAACGGCAAGTTATTCTTTAATGCGGTTTCAGACGTTTATGGCAGGGAGCTCTTTGTTTATGACCCGATTACGGATGCCGTTTCTCTCGCTGCAGATATAAATCCGAATGGGGATGCCTTTCCCCGGGAGTTAGTGGTTTATAATAACAAACTCTACATGAATGCAGGGGGAGCTGATAATGACACCGAACTTTGGGTTTACGACGACCAGAACGGAGAGGCCAGCCAGGTTGCAAATATTAATATGACTGATTCTTCCTGGCCGGATGAGTTGATCGTTTATGATGGCCGGTTGTTTTTTACAGCTTATACCGATACAGAAGGTGTACAATTGCGATCCTATAATAGTGTGAGTGATGAGGTACTGACCCATCCAAATGCCTTTGCCAGCAGTTTTCAGGCTACCTTTTTTACTGTTTACAATGATAAATTATTTATGTCCGGCTCTGGAAATTCGGGTGGCGGAGAGCTCTGGGCCTATGATGCAGCGACCGATGAGGTTAGTCTGATGGCTGAAATCAATCCGGCTGGTAGTGCTAACCCTTATTACCTCACTGAATTTAATGACAAGCTCTATTTTGGTGCCTATTTAGAAGAATATGGGAGAGAGCTGTGGGAGTATGATGATGCCGACGGAAGCTTTTCTATTTATGCTGATATTTGGGCTGGCCCTTATTCGGCAGATCCAGCCTATCTGACCTTTTTTAACAACAAGCTCTATTTTGCGGCCAGCAATGGCACGCAAGGCACAGAGATTTGGAGTCTGGCCTCCTGCCTGAATTTATTTGTAACGACCGTTCCGGAAACGGGAAGTACCAGTTCGGGAGCTATTGACCTGACGGTTGAGGGTGGCACCCCGCCTTATAACTTTGAGTGGAGCAGTGGTGCAGAAACCGAAGATTTGACCGACATCCCGTCAGGTGATTATATGGTCACGGTAACAGATGCTTCCGGCTGTATAGAAATTTTGAACGCAACAGTTGGCTTCATTCTTTCAACAACAGAAACCAGTTTGGCCGATCAGATCAGTTTATATCCGAATCCGGTAGAAGGTACGATCCATTTGCAGTTTCCGCCCGCCGCAGCAGGTACTTACGGATATCGAATTCTTGACCCAATGGGAAAGGTTTTACAAGGAAACAAGATTCAAGTTGCGGAATCAGCGACCATTTTGATTGATTCGAATATTGGTTTTGGTATTTATTTTTTAGAGTTAACCAACGTAAATGGCCGAAAGCTTATTAAGAAGTTTGTAAAAAATTAACCCCCCATTTTTGCTTATATGTTTGAAAGGGTTGTGTTTTTACGCAACCCTTTCTATTTTGAGTTCATCAAGATTTCAAAATAACCGGACATGAAAAAGGGCAGCATAGGTAAAGTAGTATTGACCATTCTCGTAATAGGACTTTTAGGGTTAATGATCCTGCCATCTATATTGGTAAAATTGGTTGATCCGGAGAAAGCGTTTGCCCCGCCTGTACTGGAAAAGATTGAAGAACCAATTGCATTGGATTTCCAGATTATAGATTTAAAAACAGACAAAATCAGCTCCATTCAAATTGACTCCTCTATGCTCGAGGTTAGCCTGATCTTATATTTCTGGGCCGAAAATTGCCATCCCTGTGCTGCTGAGTTAGAGCTCCTGAAAAAACTGAAGGATCAAATGGGGACGGATATAGTTATATACCCGATATCGATTGATAAAGCTCAGGAACGGGGGAAGCGTTTTGCTGATTTGTTGACGGAAGACATCCCCTTATATTATTGGTTGGAAGGGGATTTGCCGCTTAATATTAGCCGCTCGAAGGTGCCGCAGGCCATTGTGATAGGCCTGGATGGTTCACAGTATCATCAGGTTGGACCGGCTAATTGGATAGCGCCGGATTTTGTGAAATGGTTGGAACAATAGAGCTACAATCTGGCAATCAGATCAAGATTCCCTTTTACCCGATCCCCAATTTTTACCTCAATTTTCGCGTCAAGCGGAAGGAAAAGATCTACCCGGGAGCCAAAACGAATAAATCCCAGAGGAGCTCCCTGCGCTACTTCTTGTCCTTCTTTTAGATATGTTTTGATTCGCCGGGCTACATATCCGGCTATTTGGCGTATAAGAATTGTCCCTTTGTCGTTTTTGATTACAAGGGTGGTGCGTTCGTTATCAGTACTGCTTTTGGGATGCCTGGCCAGCAGGTATTTACCTTGGTGGTACTTGAAAAAAGTCAATTCCCCAGCGATCGGTATCCGGTTTGCATGGACATCAAAGATGGACATGAAGATGCTTATCTGAAGTCTTTTATCCTGAAAGAATTCAGATTCAGTGGTCTCTTCAATGACGACTACCTGCCCGTCTGCGGGGGCGTAAATCAGACCATCGCCATTCTCCGGAATCAATCTGATGGGGTTCCGGAAAAAATTTAATATCAGCCCAAGGGGTACCAGGGGAAGAAATACAGCCAACCAGGTCCAGTTTGCGGGTAGAATCTGGTAAAGACCAAAGCCTGCTGCTGCCAGAATAAGGAGGCTAATGAGTAAGATTCGAAAACCTTCAGGATGAATTCTCATAGGGGGGTAAAGGTAATAAAATTGGAAAAAGCTGTTGTCGATTAATTCGGGCATCTTGTATAGATAGATTGTTGGTCTGGCGCTGGTCAGATAGTTTTGATACTATAAAAATGAAAAATCAGTACATCAATTTATGTTTGCGGATATTAGAGTTGCTTTAAGTGCATACGGAGAGGCGATTGAGCTTTCGCGAAAGCTTAATCTTTGGAAATTTTATTTCATTCCGGCGCTAATAAGTCTGCTTTTGGCGGGGCTTATTGGTTGGGCTGCATTTGGTTGGGCGTCTAATATTGGTGACTGGCTTAGTGGGTGGTACCCCTGGGAAAGAGGGCGTGGGGTAGTGGATACCCTTGGCTCACTCATGGGCGGTTTGCTGGTTTTAGCACTTGGATTGATCCTGTACAAAAACCTGGTGATGATTTTTGCGGGGCCTTTTATGAGTCCGCTTTCTGAAAAAGTAGAGACCCACATAAGCGGCATACCTACAGGGAAGGGATTGAATGTAGCTCAATTTACAAGTGATTTGGTTCGGGGAATCCAGATAGGAATTCGAAATATTCTGCGGGAATTGCTTTACACCCTCATTTTGTTGCTAGTCGGATTAATTGGCATTGTTGCTCCAATTACTACCCTGGGCATTTTTCTGGTGCAGTCTTATTATGCAGGATTTGGAAACATGGATTACACACTGGAGCGACACTACCGCCTGAAAGGCAGCGTGCAATTTATACGTCGGCATAAGGGCCTGGCCATGGGAAACGGTGTGGTATTTATGGGGCTATTACTAACAGGCATTGGGTTTTTAATTGCTCCACCCTTATCGACTGTAGCAGCGACAATCGCAACTGTTCGGAGATTAGAACAGGAGGATCGGCCCGTTTAAAGAGCCGATCTCAAATGTTTTTAGGCTTCGTCTGCCCGAAGTAGTTTCTCCAGCCTGTCCCCCGGATATTCTTTGTCAAATTCGTATCGAAGAATATCATGTGTGGTTACGATTCCCACCAATTCGTGGTCATCGTTTACGATCGGTAATCCATGGAAAAGCTTCCGCAGAAACACTTGTGCTGCAGCGCCAATCTTTTCTCGTGGTCCGAGGTGAGCTACTTTTGTAGTCATCACCTCCCGGACAAGAATATGATCGTACTCGGCAAAGGTTTTTCCTGATTTAAGCAGGTCGTAGGATGTGAGAATTCCAACGAGTTTTTTGTTGGGACCTTCTACTACCGGAAGATGGTGATATCCGGTGTCAAAAAGTAGGTCTTTTACTACGGAAAGCTTAATGTCAGGCCCGACAGTAACCACATCGCGGGTCATGATTGAGGATAAAGGTTCATTCATCATAAGCGCTAGATTATTATGATCAATAATGTATGGAAAATATCCTGATTTTGGAATTTTACCTGAATTTATTTTACATAAAAATAAAATAGCGGAATAAAGAGGTGTGTAGTTTACTGGAGGAGATATTAAATTTGGTTAGAGCTCGCTTTGGATTTCGACAAGCAGTTTTCGAACTTTTTTGAGCGTTTTGAGCATATCGCCTTGTTTTTTGGCGCGTTCTCGTTGATCCTTTAGTTCCTGCTTCGCACCATTTAGGGTAAAGCCTCTTTCTTTGACAAGGTGGTAGATTATCTGAAACTGTTCGATATTGGCCGGGGTAAAACGGCGTTCTCCTTTACTGTTTTTGTGTGGTTTGAGCAGGTCAAATTCGGCTTCCCAATAACGGATCAAGGATTTGGACACACCAAACATATCGGCTATTTCGCCAATACTATAATACCTTTTATTGAGTTGTTCAGGAGGAATCTGCATGAATTTCGAGCTAATTGGAAGTCAAATTTAGGTTATATTTTGTTGAAAATAAAGGTTTTGTGATAATTGAGGAAATTGCTTTAGAGAAAAAAATCTTTGGGGGACTTGATTCTTTGCCAAAAAGTATTCTACCTTTGTCAGGAACACTTAGCGATTATTTTATGACTTTCGTTAATGTTTCGTTAAGAAAGAGTTATTAATTTGGGTGCTAAGCTAAAAGCGCCTATTTTAGGTCTCGAATCCACTTATCCTTTTTCTAATTCTTCAAAATTTCAAGCGTATAGCGTTAACTCTACACTAAATCAGTCTCGGACATATTCCTTAACTAATTTTGATTTAGTCATGCAAGTTACGCCACTAAACGATCAGCAGTTGATCCATTGTTACCTCGATGGAGATCAGCGCGCCTTTGAAGAATTGCTGAAACGCCATCAGCAAAAAATTTACACCTCTATTTATCTTTTTGTGAAAGACCAAAGTCTTGCAGAAGATATTTTCCAGGAAGTATTTATTAAAATTATTGACACCCTGCGTAAGGGAAAGTATAACCATGAAGGCAAATTCAGCCAATGGGCTATGCGAATCTCCTACAATCTTTGTGTCGATTATTTCCGCCGCAACAAGCGTCGTCCACAGGTTCAACCCACTGAAGATTTTGACATCTTTGATGTGTTGAAAGTTACGGATGAAAATGCGGAACAACACATAATCAGAAGCCAGACCCACGATAAAGTGCGCAAGTTGGTTGACATGCTACCCCCGGAACAACGGGAAGTTGTTATCCTGCGCCATTACGCGGATATGAGTTTCAAAGAAATTGCTCAACTTACCCGGGTAAGTATTAATACAGCTTTAGGTCGGATGCGCTATGCACTGATCAATATCCGCAAAATGGTTGAGGAACGCGAAGTACAACTTCAGTAGTAATTAATTGAACCCATTAATCCCATGGGCGTGACTTGCCCGACCGCCGCTTTGGATTTAGACAGAGCGGCGGTTTTTTTTATGCTTTTTTATCCTTTCTGGGAACGGGGTCATGCCCGTGTCCGCCCCAGGGATGGCAGCGGAATATTCTTTTCAATCCCAGCCAGGTTCCTTTCAGTACTCCCCATTCCTCAATGGCCATCACCATATAATGTGAGCAGGTAGGTTGAAAACGGCAAGACGAGCCGAGCAGGGGAGAAATAAATGCCTGGTAAAACCGGATTGGCAGTATAAATAGTTTTTTAAGCATGAGCGGCTTGAAGCTAGTTAGGCAAAGTGATCACCTCCTGATCATGCCCTTTTCCAAATAAATAGTAAACTTCCCCACCGCTATCAAAGTTGAAGCTCAGGAGGTTTTTTTGATCATCAAATGCTTCGAGCATCAATTTATTGATGATTTTTAAATGGACTGGTGCCTGAAAATTTGGAATTTCCATATAGCACCAGATTCCTCCGAGATCATCTGTAGTTTCTCGTCCGATCCAGTCTAAATCCAATTTTTTACGGTCTATCACAAATTGGAGGTTTTCATCCAAATAGGTTCGAAGGAGTGCCTGTGCCTCTTCTGATTCCTTATCAGTACCCAGGAAAAGTGGCCCACTCGCTTTTTCGGAAAGGGCAAGTTCCATGTCGTCAATAAAGAAGTGCAGACTTATTTGCAAGGCCTGCTGATCTGACCGATAATGTGCCATGCATTTACTTACATGGTAGGCATGCAAATCAGATACTGTAGTGGTATTCAAATTGATCAGACAGGCAAACAGCAGAAACAGGTTCATAAGTTATGGTAGCAAAAGTGTGATGGCGATGCCAGCGGCAAGGCCGGAAATAAACAGGTTCCAGTTTTTTTGAGGGACCTGACCTATACGGAACGCAAAAATAGCGATAATCCATATCCCAAACAGGATGAACAGTTGGCCACATTCGATTCCGACATTAAATGAGAACAATTGCGGCACTATTTGAGCTTCTTGTCCGGGAAATAAGCTGCTGCGCAGAAAATTGGAGAATCCGAGTCCGTGCACGAGTCCGAATGTTCCGGTCAAAATAAATGCCTGTCTAAAGGGGGGGAGATCGCCCTTTCGGGGAATGACATTCCAGACTGCAGCCAGGATAATTGTTATGGGAATAATCCATTCGATCAGCGCGCCCGGTAGTTGGAGGATATTGAATCCTGCCAGTGCCAGGGTCAGGGAGTGCCCCAGGGTAAAAGCTGTAGCCAGCCAGGCAACGCGTTTCCACTGTTCGGGCGGATAGATGGCACAGAGCGCCAGGAGGAAAGCCATGTGGTCATACCCGGCTGGATCGAGGATGTGTTGGTAGCCTAGTTGGAAGTAGGTGTGGAAGAGGTTTGCGGTCATGTTAGCGAAGATAAAAAAAGGACCTGACAGGTTGCCGACCTGACAGGTCGGCAACCTGTC
>JAGQWR010000150.1 GCA_020437105.1 Saprospiraceae bacterium | reverse complement strand
AAAATCTAAACCCCATCGGGGTGACCCATGTTTGTTCTTATCGGATAATCTTCACACTACCGGTTTGGGCCTCCTCTTGTCCTTCACATTTATAGATAACCTTATAGATGTAAATGTCCGGGTTAACGGCCGTGGAGCGGTAATAACCATCCCAGCGGATAAAGGGATCTTCCGTATAGAAAACGCGATTTCCCCAGCGATCAAAAATCTCAAGAGATGTAAAATCCGGTAACGCAAAAGGGTTATCGATTCCGAAAAGATCGTTTAAGCCATCATCATTTGGAGTGAATGCATTTGGTAAAAAAGCCACACAATCCAACTGGGATGGGTCAATTACATTAATACGAAAAGAATCCAGCGAAGTACAGCCGAAAAGGTCTGTTGTTTCGAGAAAATAAGTTGTAGTGATACCTGGCTCCAGCACAGGATCAGGGATAAATGCATTGTTGATGCCTTGATCCGGATACCAAAACAGCTCATCATTGCAGGTGCTTGTAATATTGGCCTGTACTGTATTACCGAGATAGATGGTTGTATCCTTCGGTATATCAACATTAATAAACCCGTTGGCAATCTGATCAGGACGAATGTACAGGGATTCAATTTCCAGTCCTTCCAGGGCGCGGTCATAGATCCGCAGCTCATCCATAAATCCCTCAAATAAGCCATCGGTAATCTGGCAGGAAGAAGCACCCAAGGTCAGTGGAATGGAAGGATTTGTAAGATCAACTCGAACAGGCGTTGTTGATTGAGCAATTAGAATGCCATCCGCAATAAGGCTCAAATCCCGACCTTCCCGAACCAGCACAATATGGTGCCAACAATGATCCGGATTTAGCTTAGCAGAGATAGAACCGGAGAGTCCGGCATTTTCAGTAAAAATGACATTCAGGAAACTGGAAGCGGGCGTATATCGGATGGCGAATGCATTGGTATTGCCACAATCAGCCCGTTTACTCATGATGGTTTGAGTTTGAACCTGCTGCGTATTTAAAGACTTAAAATAGAAGCTTATCGTTACATCTTCCGTTTCAAAGCGACTAATTACTTCAGAGCCTTCAATGGTGACAGTCTCGTTAATACCATTAAAGCGTATAGCGAGATCCTCGACACCACAATCGTAGGAGTCAATGGTTGTAATGCCATAATTGGCAATAGTTCCTGTTTGATCTACCACGCTTCCGTCATCTGAATCGAAATCGTAATAGGCTATCAGGCCTGCTACCGGCTGCGCCAGCAAACTTAACGGAATTACAAAGAGGGCAATCAGGAAAAAACTTCTCATCTCAATCCAGGTTTTTATACCCAAACTAGTTTCGCTTGGGGATCACTTAATTTAGATTTAAAACCAACAGAAAAACAAACGAAATTGGCGCTCGTTTAGTACGGTTTTAATAATATGTGGCGGCAAAAGTAAACTATCTGTCCGGAAGTTGTAAAACAGGATCTTATCCAAATAGTCCGGAAAGCCCGTCAAGTCCGGGAGGCATGATCCCTTTGACCATATTTTCAGCTTCTTCTGCTTCCTTGTCGGCAGCCATATCTATGGCGCGATTAATGGCAACCAGGAGGAGATCTTCCAGCTGTTCTGAATCTTCCATGTCGATTTTTTCCAGGTCGATTTTCAGGTTGGTGATTTGACGGAGACCGTTGGCGTTTACGCGTACTGCTCCATCTCCGGCTTCAGCTTCTACAATAACGGCGGCCAATTTGGCTTTCATTTCTGCCTGGCGCTCTTCCATATTTCCAAATAATGATTCCAGCATCGTATAGCTCGTTTAAAAGATGAACATAATTTGAGGCGCAAAGTTACACGATTCAGGAATAAAGATGTGGGTTCAGTGTGTTGCTTTCTAGAAAGTCGGACAGATCGTTCGTCCACCAAAATGGTGGGAGACCATAAGGCCGGCAGTCAGATACCAGTCATTGCGTGTTGAGCGTCCGTTTATGCTTACCCCGTCGAGGTAATCAGAATATACATACCACCAGGCACCTTCCAGGCTGATTGACCAATACTCCCATATTTCAAAGCGCAGACCGGCACCGAAGGAGGAATTAAAAAAGGTGACCTGATTGTTTGGTTCCGGAAACGGAATTTGGATTGCTTCAATAGGACTATTTGAATAGTCCAGTTTATCATTTGCAGCAGTGTAGCCAACTCCTAATGCCAGATAAGGTTCCACCCCTCTTTTGAAATCGAAGGGACTCAAATAGCGCCTTTTGGCGAATGGGAGTATCTCCAGTTGCAGGTTTGTTGACCAAAATGGCATGGAAAATTTAAAGGCTCTGCGATATAGAATGAGGGAATTTGCATCATTTCCGGACAGGCGACCTGCCAGCAGACTGGTTTTTATGCCGATCATTTTTGCAGGGTTCCAGCGTAAAAAGACGCCATAAGCCGGATGTGTTTCTTGCAGGGCAACCTGTTCGGCCAGATCTCCCAGATAGTTTGTCCCTCCAATATAAATCCCGGCTTCAATAGCTGGTTGCGCTCTAACAGGCGTGAAAGTGCAAATAGACAGGCATAAAGACAGTATCAAAAATCGTATAGGCATATTGCACATTTTTACAATTCGAGGTAGTTATCTGACGATACAAATAACTGATTGTCACAGCTTATGACATAAATACCAAGAGCTGTTTAGCGAAAATGAATGTGCTACTTTAGAATGTGTGTTACAAAACTAACGCTAAGAAAGGATCGAACGCATTAATTCTGCCAAGAAAAATAGGTAAAATAAAACAAGCATGACGCCTTCCCAGCGCGAAATCTTGTTTGAAACGGAAATAATAGCAAACACCATTGTGACACCTACCATGAAAGGAAGGCTGAATTCCATAATGCTTGCAGGGATTTCCAAGGTGCCAAAAAATGATGGAATACCCATGACGGCATAGGTGTTAAAAATATTGGAACCCAGTACATTTCCCACGGCGATGGCGGTATTATTGTTTCGGGCAGCGGTTACGCTGACCATTACTTCCGGCAGTGAAGTACCCAGCGCGATAACGGTGAGTGCAAAAAATTCAGATTCTATTCCGAAGATGGTGGATAACTGCTGGATCGCAAGGACGGTATAATTTGATCCAAAATAAACAAGGATTCCTGAGGCGATCAAAATGGCATAGGGTTTCCATCCTGCTTTGATCCGCTCTTCTTTGGGTTCCGGATTTGGAGCGCCTCCTTTAAAGCTATTCAATAAAAAAACGACCAGAGCGACCAGGAAAAGTACTGCCTCATGTCTGGAGAATTGGCCATCGTAGAGCGCAAAATACAATAAAAGCGAAGAGCCGGCCAATAGTGGAATATCCAAATCCATGACCCGAAATTCCAGGCGTACATCCTTAGCCACAATAGCTACAAGCCCAAGGACGAGTAGGATGTTGGTAATATTTGATCCGATAACATTGCCTGCTACCAGAGAAGATTCATTTAAAACGACAGCAGTGATGGACGATGCTAATTCCGGAAGGGAGGTACCGAATGCCACAATGGTCACTCCGATAATAAAAGGAGAAACGCCCCAGGCTTTTCCCATGGTTTCAGCGGCACCCACAAACCAGCCGGATCCTTTTAACAGGGCGGCCAGGCTGAGTGCCAACATTCCAAAATAGAGTAATGCGTCCATAATTTAGCAAAAGGGAATCTGTTGCCGCAAATGTAAACCAATTTTCAATAGGGGAAACAGGACTTGTTTTCGGATTAGACGAATGCCCGGCTTGTATAGATTGAACTATTCGACCAATGGGCAGGTAAAAGGATTTTGGAATGTGCCTGACAAAGCTTTGAATTTGTACTTTTGGCTTTTGAAATTTATCCAGATACAAAAGTGCGATGCCCTTAGATCAAGTTGATGTAGATAAAATAGGGGAGCCTCAGAGTGAAATGAGTTTCCTGGATCATTTGGAGGAATTGCGTTGGCATATCATTCGTTCATTACTTGTGGTTGTATGTGCCGGGATCATACTGTTTCTCTTTTACAAATCCATCTTTGAGCATGTAATCTTTGGTCCGGCAAATCCCGAATTCATTACCTACCGAATCATTTGTAATCTGTCAGATGCCATGTGTTTCACCCCTCCGGATATTCCGGCACAGGCAATCGGATTTGGCGAGTCATTCATCATGTCTATCAAGACCTCTTTTGTAATTGGCTTAATTGTATCTTTTCCTTATGTTTTTTGGGAGTTTTGGCGATTCATAAGTCCGGGATTGTATAAGAAAGAACGCAAAGCCACGAGGGGGATCGTCTTCATTTGTTCCATGCTTTTTTTGACGGGTGTGTTATTCGGTTATTTTATCATTGCCCCTTTTGCTGTTAACTTTCTGATGGGTTTTACTATTCCAGGCGTTCAAAATACACCTACGCTTTCGTCTTATTTGAACTATATGATCATGTTTACGGCTCCTGCCGGAATGATTTTTGAGCTGCCTATTGTGGTGTACTTTTTGTCAAAAGTAGGATTGGTAACACCTGAATTCATGCGACAGTACCGCCGCCACAGCATTATCGCCATTTTGCTTGTTGCTGCCATCGTTACGCCTCCGGATGTGATCACCCAGTTTTTGATTGGAATCCCGCTTTATTTCCTTTACGAGATTAGTATTTTAATTTCGGCTCGTGTAGCAAAGAAGGAAGCAGCGCGAAATTCTTAAAATAGTTTTCTGTTATGCATCATGTAACCTCAAATCTGACTTTGTTGGTCAAGTTTTTTATCCCCGTTTTTTGGGTAGTCTTTTTTGGTGCGTTTACGATTGCGGTCCTGGCTTCGGCTAATCCTTATTTTGGGAATATACCGGCCTTTCTGTTTAAAGTTGGAGTAACCTTGTTTTATCTGACCGGTCTCTTTTTGATCTGGCGTTTCCTCTTTCGCCTAAAGCGGGTAGAGATGGATGAGGAATACCTTTATGCGACCAATTATTTTAAGGCATATCGGTATCTCTGGGCAGATGTGGAAGGTTTGGAAGACTGGAATATGACCATCTTACGCTTTGTTCGGGTAAAACTGAAAGCGAGCGGTTCCTTTGGGAAACACTTTAGTTTTATTGTAAGCAAACGCAGAATGGGCGTATTCCTGGCTGAATACCCCGAAAAGGCAAATTTGTTTATCTCCGAATAAACAGACTTAAATGCGCCCCATGCGCTGTCCGTCTTTATACTCTACAATATATGCTCCTGCAAATCCGCGCTTTTTGACTAATTCCAGTGTCTTCTTTGCTTCAGCCAGGCTGTCGAAATCGGCGAGCAGGACCCTGTAAAGCTTTCGATCAACAATATATTCTGTATCAAGACGCCCCAACTCTTTCACCGGTTGGTAGCGTTCGTGGTCTTCGTTGTAGTGTACAACGGCGATGAGTTGAACCTTGTAGTAGGTTCCGGTAAGCCGGGGTGCGGCTGTAATTAATTCCAGGGAGTCTGCTGGCGACTGTCCTCGTGTGGAATAGGGTACATCTTCTGCCGGAGGCGTATCCTCTATTATGGCCGGGGGTATTTCTGTTGGCGTCTCCTTGGTGACAGGTGGGGGGGAGCTGGTAATTTTTTGCTCGGGCTCCAGGTGGACAGGTAGTATTAATTCCTGCTCCAATGGGTGGCTGCTTGGATTGAATACCTGAGAAATAGAGGTATAACCCGGACTATTTATTTCGAGTAGGTATCTGGAGTTTCGGGGTAGTTTCAATTCAAAGGTGCCTTCGGGAAAGAAGTAAGCTTCGACAAGGGATTTGTCTCCTGGTCCGTTTTGCTGATACAATGAGATTGTTACATCCCGAAGGGTATTCCCGGTAACCTTATCAAATACTTCTCCTTGCAGGCGTAGGGTTGCCTGATCCACATTTGGAAAATAGAAAGAAAAGATGTCTTCATCTGTTGTGGTGGGTTTGTTTTCTGCTTTTCTGTTTGAAACCAAATAACCACCCGAACGGGATTGTTTTAGCACGTAATAAAAGTCATCAGCGCTTGAGTTAAATGGGTAACCAATATTTACCGGGCGCTCCCACTGGGTATGACTACCTGTAGATCCAAAGATATCATACCCGCCAATAGAAGGATGTCCGTTGGAGGAAAAGTAAAGTGTTGCGTTTTCCAGAGTATAGAAAGGTGTGATTTCATCTCTGGCAGTATTTATTTTTTCACCCAAATTTACAGGCATGGTAAAGTCTGTTTCACTACCATTAACATTGCGGGTGGCAAACCAGATATCCATACCTCCCTGTCCGCCGGCACGGTTGGAAGAAAAGTACAAAATTTCCGTATCTCCGTTGTGTACGACATTCGGATGAGTGGTTGTCGCTGCCGGATCATTGATGTAATCTTCCAGCCGTTGCGGGATGGCCCAGTTGTTGTTTACCCTTTGGGTTACATATATTTCGCAGCGGGTGGTTAATCCACCCCAGCTTTCAATCGACTTACAGATCGTAAAATAGAAGCGTTGGTTATCTGGCGTCAGACTTCCATTACAATAATGGTTTTCAGGAATATTGGGGAAATTGCTTGGAAGCGTAGCGCTTGACCAGGTACCATTTGTTTCTTCTGCTCTGTAAATTTCGGCACGTGAACCCCGTGTGGAGGAAAAATAAAGAATGTTTTCAGATACGGGCATCGGGGCAAAATCAGTAGCCGAGGAATTAACGGTTATGCCCGGGTGGCTAACGATAGCTTTTGGTTTTTCACTGTATTTAGGAAGCCGGAGTGCCAGTTCGCATCCAATAATTTCCATTTCAGCGCGGCGGGCCCAGGTTTCTGCGTCCTTGCCCTTATATATTTCTTTATAGGAGGAAAATGCCCTGCTGGCATCTTCGTATTTTCCCTGCTGCTTAAGTGCTAAGGCATATTCAAATCCGGCTGTTGGATATTTTTTGCGTCCGGCCAGAGCGCGGTAGGCTTCAGCTGCATTTTCATAATCTTTGATGAGAGCATAATTTTTGGCAGCCCGATAGATCAGATCTCTTTTACTGGGTTTGAGTACCCAGGCAAAGCGAAAATGTTCGGCGGCTTCCCCATATTGAGCCTTTCGCTCTAAGTCTTCTGCGATTTTATAATGCTTGCGCCAGTTTTCCTGTGCGTTTGAGGATAAGCTGGTAAAAAGACAAATACCGATAAGCAATAATAACCTCATTTTTTTTATCATTTTATGGTCGATCCGTTGAAAAAGAGCTCTTTTGAATTAAGGCTTCAATGACAATCGGGTAAAAACGGTGCTCCATTCGAAGCACTTTGTGGGCAATATCTGCAGCAGAATCAGCTGGTTCTACCTGGCAGCTCGCCTGGAAAACAGTCGTTCCTTTGTCGTACTGTTTGTTTACATAATGGATAGTCAGGCCACTTTGTTTTTCAGAAGCAGCTTTAACTGCTTCATGTACATGCATTCCATACATGCCTTTCCCTCCAAATTTTGGGAGAAGAGCCGGATGGATGTTGAGTATTCTGTTTGGATAGGCTTCAATGAGGTAAATGGGAACCAGCCATAAAAATCCGGCAAGTATGATCCAGCTAATTCTTTTTTCTTCCAGGGTGCTGAGAAGAGCAGCAGATTCGTAAAAGGCAGATCTTTCCAGTACCTTGGTTTCGATTCCGTTTTCTTCGGCCATGTCCAAGACTTTTGCATCTTTGCGGTTGGAAAGTATGATTGCAACCTTTACATCGGGAAATTGAGCAAAGTGTGATACGATCCGATTTGCATTGGATCCTGTTCCGGAGGCGAAAATGGCGATATTGATATCGGAATTGGCCATGTGGGCGTTTTTTCCTTTTTGGGCTGAAAACTATTAGAAACTAAGAAGCCCTACGGTTGATGTTTGCTCAAAGATAATCCAAAATATGTGGAGTCTGGGTTTGCTGTTATTGTAACAAAAATCATTTTTTAATCCACTTGAGTAAACAATTTTACGGTTCAAACTATATTGAAGATGTATATTTTGAGTACATTCCATAATCAAGCCAAATACTTGGTGTCCTTTTTAGGGTGGTTTTTGCTCGATTAATGACGGAAATGAAAGATAAAGGAAGAATCAATTCACGAAAAAGTGCGATTAATCTTTTTTTTTGATGCCATTTCTTATTTTTGCCGAAATCCAAACCCTTAGGAATAAGCCTGTTTGGGCTTAATGTCGGGTTTACCGCACATTATAACTTGAAGCCAACATTTACATTAACTAAAAAAGAAAACATGAAGTTAGCTGCTAAAATCCTCTTTGCTGGCTTAGTCATGACTGCCTTTGTTTCCTGCGTTTCTAACAAGAAATTCAACGCATTGATGGAAGAAAAGGAAGCCTTGTCGAAGTCCCTCGCTGACAGTCAGGAGATGATCTCTACGCTGGAAGACGAAAAAACCAGTCTGATGGAAGAACAAGTGAATTTGAATGCTCAAATCACTCAAATCCAATCTGACCTGGCTGCCACTATGAAAGAGGTAGAAAACGTGAAAACAATGATCGCTCAAAAAGAAGCTCAACTTAAAGCAGTTGAAACTACTTTGACCGAAGCGTTTGCCGTTTACCAAAAATCTGGTTTGACTGTTGTAGAAAAAGACGGTCGCTTGTACATTTCCATGTCTGAAAAAGTGCTTTTCCGTAGTGGTTCTGCAAGCCTGGACAAACAGGATAAAGAAATCCTGACTACTTTGGCTAACGTCATGAAAGCAAATCCAAGCATGCGTTTGTATGTAGAAGGACACACTGATGATCAGAAATTGGTTCAGGGTGCTGCTTACTCTGACAACTGGGCACTTTCTGTAGCTCGTTCTGTAGCGGTTGTTCGTTACTTAACTGGTGCAGGTGGTGTTGATTCATCTCAGGTAGTTGCTGCTGGACGTGGCGAGTTTGATCCTGCATCTGAAGACCGCGCAGAAAACCGTCGTACGGAGTTTGTGATCGATCCGGAAGTAGCTGATCTTTATGACATGATGAAAGGATAAAAATTTTGATGTAATCCTTTGCGGAAACATCTTAATAGAAATCTAAAAACCCGGAAGTAGCTGGCTACTTTCGGGTTTTTTTATGGCGTATAGTGCCAAAAAAAAGGCTGCCCGGTTTCCCGGACAGCCTTTTTTTCATAGCTTATTACCTTTCGGTGCATGCTTTTTAGCCATTCATTCCAGCCAGGAACTCATCATTGCTTGAGGTATGCATCAACTGCTTGCGCAAAAATTCCATCGCTTCATCAGGCTTCATGTCAGCCAGGTGATTTCGCAGGATAATCATACGCTGCAAGGTGTTTTTATCAAGGAGCAAATCTTCTCGTCTGGTACTCGATTTAGTCAGGTCAATTGCCGGATAAACACGTTTATTCGCCAGCGAGCGATCAAGTTGAAGCTCCATATTACCTGTTCCCTTAAACTCTTCAAAGATTACACCGTCCATTTTAGAACCCGTATCAATAAGAGCTGTAGCGAGGATCGTCAGCGAGCCACCGTCTTCAATGTTTCGGGCAGCACCGAAGAATTTCTTCGGTTTGTGGAGTGCATTTGCCTCCACACCGCCGGAAAGTACTTTTCCGGAAGCAGGTGCTACTGTATTGTAAGCACGAGCCAAACGAGTGATCGAATCCAGTAAAACGACTACGTCATGGCCACATTCGACCAAGCGTTTCGCCTTTTCCAGTACAATGCCCGCTACGCGCACGTGGTTGTCTGCAGGTTCGTCAAATGTAGAAGCAACAACCTCTGCATTTACGCTGCGTTTCATATCTGTTACCTCTTCCGGACGTTCATCGATCAGCAATACGATCAAATAACACTCGGGGTGGTTTTTAGCAATGGCGTTGGCAATGTCTTTCAATAAGAAAGTCTTACCTGTTTTTGGCTGAGCCACGATGAGCCCCCGTTGTCCTTTTCCAATTGGCGTGAACAGATCAATCGTCCGCATGCCAAAATCACGGCCGGAAGAAGATGTGATGCTAAACTTTTCATTCGGGAAAAGTGGTGTTAGGTAGTCAAAAGGTACCCGGTCGCGGATATCTTTTGATTCTAAGCCATTGATCCGGGAAACACGCAGCAGCGCAAAATATTTCTCGCCTTCTTTTGGCGGACGAATGGCTCCTTTAACGGTGTCGCCGGTTCGCAATCCAAATAATTTGATTTGGGAAGGCGAAACGTAAATATCATCAGGAGAAGTCAGGTAATTATAATCTGATGACCGCAGGAAGCCATAACCATCAGGCATCATTTCCAGAATACCTTCCCCTTCAATAACACCATCCAACTCAATGTCAAAGTTTTTTACTTTTTCACGAGCAGGTCGGCTATCCCGATTGTCCCGATCATCCCGATTATTTCGGTCTTCCCGATCCTCTCGATCGTCTCGATTATTTCGATCGTCTCGATTATTTCGATCGTCGCGATTGTTGCGATCTTCCCGGTCATCGCGATTGTTTCGATTATCCCGGCTATTTCGGTCGCGTGCGTCCCGGTTGTCACGAGTATCGCGTGTATCCCGGTTATCGCGTGTATCTCTTGCTTTTTTTGGCTCAGATTGCCCAGGTTCAGTTGCCTCTGCATCAGCAGGTTTTGACCTGATTTCTTTTCTGGGTTCTCTTGTTTGGGAAGGGGCTTTTGAGTCTTTTTCTACTGGCCGGCGTTTTTGATCCCTCCGATCAGGAGCTGATTTCTGAGGAGCCTCAGTGCCAGATTCCTTTTCACTTTTTTTAGAAGACGGGGCGTCTTCCTTTTTGGTGTTATTACCGGCAATTGCCTGATAATCCAGAATCTTATAAACCAGATCTTGTTTGTTTAAGCGTTTGTAACCCTTAATCCCCAACGATTCTGCTACTTCCCGAAGTTCAGGGACCAGCATATCGTTTAATTGCAGGATGTCGTACATATCAAATTTTAATTAATGGGTTGGTTGGTGAAACCAATTTTTTGGTTGGATATTATAGATTTGTTTCCCCCAGTGGAGGTTTTAGCAGTTCCAACGTCCAGTAAATTCCAATGCTAACTAACAAATAATAATAAGTATGGAAATAGTGGAAATTGTGAAGGAGTAGGAATGCGATTCTATGAAAGTGGATTTATCTTAGAAACACACCAGCTCTGGTGTGCGTTGATGGATCAAAAATACACTAATTTTTGATTCCAAGTAGTATCTTTGCAAAATCTTAACTAAATGGCAAGGAATTGGCAGTTTAGAATTCCCTGAAGGGGTCTATTTTGTCAATTTTGACGTTTTTGTTTTGCAAAATAACACTTGAGCAACAGGTAAATCTACACCTTACATGTTAGAAATTTCTATTATTAGGAACGAAAAAGCGCGCATCGAAAGTGGATTGCGGCTTCGAAATTGGAAAGAGGATCAGATTCAGGTGGTAGGAGAAGTTATCGATCTGGATGAGCTTCGCCGCCGCTTAAAAACAGAATCTGATGATTTAGCTGCTGCATCCAATCAAAAATCCCGTGAAATTGGCAATTTGTTTAAGTCTGGTAAACAGGCTGAAGCAGAAAAACTACGGGCGGAAGTAGCGGCTTCAAAGGATACGGCTAAAGAATTATCTGATCAGTTGAAAGAGGTTACGGATCGAATCACCAACCTCCTCTACACTATTCCAAATATACCGCATAGTTCCGTACCTGCCGGAAAATTGGATACGGATAATGCTGTTGATAAAGCCTGGCCGGCACCACTCCCTGAACTTGGGGAGACGGCTCTACCTCATTGGGACCTGGCCAAAAAATATGAACTGTTTGATCTCGAATTAGGGGTTCAACTTGCCGGAGCCGGATTCCCGGTATATACAGGCCAGGGGGCTCGTCTCCAACGGGCATTGATTTCGTTCTTTCTGGACGAAGCTACCGCCGCCGGATATAAAGAGTATATGGTGCCCCTGATGGTTAATGAGGATACAGCCAGGGCCACGGGGCAACTTCCGGATAAAGAAGGGCAGATGTACTATGTGGAAAAAGATGATCTCTATCTGATTCCTACAGCAGAAGTGCCTGTGACAAATGTGTATCGCGATAAAATTTTGGAGGAATCTGACTTTCCGATCAAAATGTGTGGTTATACGCCTTGTTTTCGGCGGGAAGCCGGATCCTATGGCGCGCATGTTCGTGGCTTAAACCGGGTGCACCAGTTTGACAAAGTAGAGATTGTACGGCTTTCACATCCGGATAAATCCTATGAAGCCCTCCAGGAAATGCTGGATCATGTAGAAGGACTTTTGCATAAGCTTGAACTCCCATACCGGATTTTGCGTTTATGTGGAGGTGATTTATCCTTTGCATCGGCTTTGACATTTGATTTTGAAGTATATTCTGCCGCTCAAAAACGCTGGCTGGAAGTAAGCTCCGTCTCAAATTTTGAAACATTTCAGTCAAATAGGTTGAAACTCCGATATCGCAGTGAAAATGGAACCATGCTGGCACATACCTTGAATGGTAGTGCACTGGCGCTTCCGCGAATTGTAGCTGCTCTTTTAGAGAACAACCAGGATGCAGATGGAATCCGGATACCTGAGGTTTTGCAGCCTTATACCGGATTTGACCGCATTTCTTGATTTTGTTTATTTTAACTAATAAGGACTCTAAATGACAGGTGATTATTATATCTATATGGCTATTGCCGGGGTGCTTTCCCTTGTAGGTGCTTTCGTGAGCAACAGGCTCAAAAGCAAATTCGAAAAGTACAGCCGGGTTGGCATGCAGAATGGAATGAGTGGGGCAGAAGTGGCTCAGGCTATGCTAACCCATTATGGTATTCATGATGTTCAGATCGTGCGAGGTCAGGGAACCCTGACGGATCATTATAATCCGGCTACCAAAACGGTAAATCTGAGTCCGGCTGTGCATGATGGCAGGAGTGTCTCAGCAGCGGCAGTCGCTGCGCATGAATGTGGACATGCAGTACAGCATGACCAGGCATACAGTATGCTTCAAATGCGATCTACTCTGGTGCCTATCGTTAGTGTTGCTGCCCGTGCACAACAGTGGTTACTCCTTGGAGCCTTTTTGCTGTTAAATCAGTTTCCGGCATTGATGTTGGTGACCATTATTGCTTTCGCAGTCACTACGCTGTTTGCTTTTATTACCCTGCCGGTAGAATTCGACGCAAGTCGCAGGGCCTTAATTTGGTTGGATGAAAGTGGCACCGCCCGTGGAGCTGAGTACGACGGCGCAAAAGATGCCCTCTGGTGGGCGGCTATGACTTATGTGTCTGCAGCTTTATCTGCGCTGGTTATGCTCGCTTATCTGGTGTTGCGCTATGCCAGCTCCAGATGATAATTGAGCGAATTATTTGGGCAGATTTCCAAATTAAATTAACTTAGAGGGCTTGTATAAGCAGCTTTTTAGAAATTGAATTAATATTTTATGCAAGAAGAGTTAGATGAATCGTTTGAAGAGCGGGTCATGGAAATGGAACAAGCCATTGAGCATTTGAAAAATGAGCTGGTGAAAATCCGTGCCGGTAAGGTGGCTCCGAATTTGGTCAGTGGGATTTTAGTGGATTATTATGGTTCCCCTACGCCTATTGGCCAGGTTGCAAATGTATCTGCAAAAGATTCAAAAACCCTCGAAATTCAGCCTTGGGAAAAAAGCATGATTAGTGTGATTGAACGGGGAATCTTCGAAGCGAATCTGGGTATCACTCCTATGAATAACGGAGAATCAGTAATGATCACCTTGCCGCCAGTTACAGAAGAACGCCGTAAAGATCTCGTTAAACGAGCGAAAAGTCTGGGCGAAGATGCTAAAGTGAGCCTTCGGTCCATTCGCCATAAGGCATTAGATGCAGTTAAAAAGGCTGTAAAAGACGGGTACCCCGAAGATGCGGGAAAACGCTTTGATGATAAAATTGAAAAGACTATTAAAGATTATGGTGAAAAGGTCGATGCGCTTTATGCGTTGAAAGAAAAAGATATTATGACCATATAAAATCGTATTTTCCTACCAACTTATAAAGTTGAATTAGTATGAAGATGGCCCGGATGAGATAATCGTCCGGGCCTTTTTGTTATTTCCTGGAGCGCAGACGGATAATCGGACAGATAATTTCTTCCAAAGAAATCCCTCCGTGCTGAAAGGTGTTTTTGTAATAATTATGGTAGTGGTTGTAGTTGTTGGGGTATAAGAAGAACCGATCTTCCTTGGCAAATATGTATGTCGAACTGATGTTTGGTTTTGGCAAACCTGCTTTTTCAGGATTGCGTACTTCCAGTACATCCTTTTTCTCATACTTTAGATTACGACCTACCTTGTAACGCAGGTTGGTTGTAGTCTCCCGGTCGCCAACAACCTTAGATGGCTGATTAACCCGAATCGTACCGTGGTCGGTAGTTACAATCAGTTGAATATCGCGTTCAGCGATTTTTTGTAAAGCCGTCCACAGCAGCGAATTTTCAAACCAGGACCGGGTTAGCGAGCGGTAGGCTTTTTCGTCACCCGCCAGTTCTTTCAGTACTTCCATTTCTGTGCGTGCATGCGACAACATGTCGATAAAATTATACACGATCACGGTGAGGTCGTTTGACAGGTAATCCAGCAT
This sequence comes from Saprospiraceae bacterium, assembly GCA_020437105.1. GTDB lineage: Bacteria > Bacteroidota > Bacteroidia > Chitinophagales > Saprospiraceae > JAAEZH01. Next base: position 1,280 of record JAGQWR010000150.1, on the reverse strand, counting down.
ATGATCCTGCATATCTTTTGCATGGCTCACATTGGTGACCTTATTGTAGTCAAATTTAACCGGCCGCCGAACAGTACGTTTGATCTGTTCTTCCAACAGCTCTTTTTCGTGCATGTTTTTACCCCCTTTCTCATTGTCGTTGAGCCACCAATCCGGGTAATGTTTAGCGATTTCATCCGGCATCATACCAGCAAAAATGGAATTGCGGCTGTATTGAGTGGAGGTTGGCAGGATGCTATAAAAGAAATCTTCTTCTTCCACCCGAAAAAATTCGGTGAAGATTGGTTCGAGCACTTTCCACTGGTCAAAACGCAAATTATCCAGGAGCAGCATGACCGTCGGAGTGCCTTCTTCCATCATGGGGAAGATTTTCTTTCGCATCAGGTTGAAGGACATGGCCGGGCCATCTCCAGTATCATCCAGCCAGCCGAGGTAGTTTTTAACTATGAATTTGGAGAATTCATTATTGGCCTCACTTTTTTGCATGGACAGGATGTCGCCCATCTGCGAGCTGTTGGAATCGTCTATCTTAATTTCCCAACTAATAATACGCCGGTAAACATCTGCCCATTCGGTGAAATCCAGACCACTGTTAATGTGCATCATCAGCTGCCGAAATTCCTGTTGGTAGTCGGAGGTTGTTTTTTCTCTGACCAGGCGTTTGTTATCGACAATCTTTTTCAGGGTCAACAGAATCTGGTTCGGATTAACGGGCTTAATGAGATAGTCAGTGATTTGGGAGCCGAGTGCCTCTTCCATGACATCTTCTGCCTCATTTTTGGTGATCATTACGATCGGCAAATGTGGCTGCGTTTCTTTTATTTTGGCAAGGGTTTCAAGTCCGGTAAGGCCAGGCATTGATTCATCCAGAAATACCACGTCAAAACCACTGTTTTCGACACATTCCTCCAATGCATCATAACCATTTGTTACGGTTACCACTTCGTAACCTCGTTTTTCCAGGAAAAGTAATTGGGGCTTGAGCAAATTAATTTCGTCGTCTGCCCAGAGTATTTTTATTTTATCCATATAGAGATGTAGTTCTTTAGTAGCTTGAATCTTAACTATTATGCGAAAGAAATAAATTTTCCGGAAATAAATCACCAGGAAGCTGTTGCTCCAGATAGGCGCCTTTCCGGATAAACCGGAAATATATACCTTTACTTAGGAAATTATAGCTCTAAACCGGGTGTTCCGGATTACGAATAGGTGAACGCCCATCGATCCTGGTTTATTTTCGGCCAGCTACTACTCTTCGGTCCTTTTGGATTAAAAGCCCG